>CATLEQ010000019.1 GCA_949915905.1 uncultured Lachnospiraceae bacterium
CTCTTGCTACATGGGACTTCCCGTCACGTCCGTGGCATTGATTTTGCCGGCGTTTTTGGTGGTTGGAAAGCGTCTGGCATTTCGAAATGGCGGGTTGATACCGACCGTGCTGGTCGTGATGGCGGTCGCGTTCATTTTGCCGTTAAAAGTGAAAAAACCAAAGATGGCCGGAAAAATCGGAATCGTGTTTACCGGACTCGTGGAATTTTTTGTTTTATTGATGGGATTGGGTATGGATATATGAAAAAAGAAACGTTGTCAATTCGCTTTTTATATGGAACCATGGTGGGACGCGCCATTTTAAAGCCGTTGGTTCATCCGTTCGCCTCGCGACTGGCGGGAAAATTTTTAGACTCCGGGGTTTCGGCGTGGCTGGTGCCGTGGTTTATAAAAAAGCATCATATCGACATGGATGGATATGAAGAGAAACGATATCGTTCTTTTAATGATTTTTTCACGAGAAGGCGCGTTACCGAGCGGATTGATATCACGCCGGATCATTTGGCCAGTCCTTGTGACGGATATTTGAGCGTTTATCCGGTTGACGAGAAGAGGACATATCACATTAAAAATGTGGAGTATAATCTGGAAGAACTTCTTAGGAACAAGACACTGGCGGAGCGTTTTTCAGGCGGCCTTTGCCTGATTTTCCGGCTGACCCCGCAGGATTACCATAGGTATTGTTATGCGTGTGACGGGATGCGGGTGAAGTCTGCGGTCATAGGCGGCATTTTGCATTGTGTCCGTCCCATGGCGTATACGTCCGTGCCGGTGTTCGTGGAAAACAGCAGGGAGTACGTGGCGCTTTTGACGGACTTTTTCGGAACGGTCGTACAGATGGAAATCGGAGCCCTGCTCGTGGGGAAGATTCATAATTATCATGGCAAGGTCAAGGTGACGAAAGGGCAAGAAAAAGGTTATTTTGAATTCGGCGGTTCCACGATACTGATGCTGGTGGAAAAAGACAGACTGGATTTGGCGGAGCGGGTCGTGGAAAATACGAAAACGGGAAAAGAGATGAAGATTCGTCTCGGAGAGACGGTAGGCGTGGGGAAACAGATGAGATGAAAGGGGGGGCAAAGCCCCCCTTAATTTTATGAATTTTGTGTATCAACATTGGAAGTCTCGGCGGAGGTTTTGTTTGAAGTCACGTCAATCGTCTTGGACGTTTCATCCGTTTTGCCTGCATCCGTGCTTCCGGCCATCTTTGCACCGAGGAACCCGGCCAGCAACGCTTGTACGTCGACACCCGTGGATTCTTTCAAGCCCTCGGTCGTCTGGGTAATCGTCCCCACGATGTCTTTTACCAACCTGGATGAATTTCCGTCGCCATACATGGTAATCTTGTCCACCTTGGTGAGCGGCTCGGCGATATTCTTGGCAATTTCCGGCATGGCCTTGAAGTACATTTCCAAAATGGCGGCCTCGCCCATCTGCTTCATGGCCTCGGCCTTTGCCTCGATACCTTCGGCTTCTGCCAGTGCCTTTGCCTTGATGGCCTCGGCTTCCGCCAGTCCTTTGCTGCGGATACCTTCGGCCTCTTGTTCCATGGCGTATTTTTGGGCTTCTGCCGTGGCTTTCAAGGCCTCGGCCTCCTTCTCGCGTTCGAACTTGTCGGCCTCGGCGTTCTTCTGGCGTTCAAACAACTGGGCCTCGGAATTTCTTTGTATCTCGTACAATCTCGCGTCGGATTCTTGTTGCTTTGCATATTTTTCGGCATCCGCTTGTTTTCGTACCGTCGCTTCCAGACTTCGTTCCGTCAGTTCCACTTCCTTTTCCTTCAAAAGAATGGCTTTTTCCTGGCGGGCCAGGTTCGCGTCAGCCGTCGTAATCTCGACCGTCTTTCGCTCGGTTTCCTTCTGAATCTGGTAAGCGGCGTCGGCGATGGCCTTCTTGGTGTCGGCGGCCTTTTGCAGCTCCGCCTTGCGGATTTCCAAATCATTTTCCTTCTGGGCGATAAGGGTTGCGGCATTAATCTCCGCTTCCTTGGACTCCCGGGTCGCGTCCGCTCGTACGATGGCCTTTTCCTTCTGTGCCCGTGCCTTGGCGTTGGCGATTTCCAGTTCGGAACTGACCTGCGCGTCATTGGCCTCCTTTCTGGCGATGGCTTGTGCACGCGCGATTTCCTTCTCGCTCTCCGCGCGGGAAATGGCGGCGTTCTTCTGAATTTTGACGATGTTGTCCACGCCCAGGTTTTCAATGACGCCGTTGCCGTCCACGAAGTTCTGCACGTTGAAGCTTACGATGTCCAGACCCATTGCGGCGAGGTCGGGCTCCGCGTTTTCCTTTACCAGGGTGGCGAACTTCTGCCGGTCGGAAACCATTTCCTCCAGATTCATCTTGCCGACGATTTCACGCATGTTACCTTCCAATACCTCGCGGGAAACTTGCGCGATATAGTCCGTCGGCCGATTCAAGAAGTTCTGCGCCGCGAGCGCGAGACGCTCCTGCTGGTCGCTGATTTTGACGTTGACCGCCGCGTCCACCCGGATGTTGATGTAATCCGCCGTCGGAACCGCGCTCGACGTCTTTACGTCGATCGGGATCAACTGGAGGTTCAGCTCGTCTTTTTTCTCCAAAAACGGAATCTTGAGTCCAGCCCGCCCAATCAGAACCTTGGGATGCTTGCGCAAGCCGGAAATGATGTAGGCCGTATCCGGCGAGGCTTTCACGTAGCCGCTCGTCAGCATCAGGATAATGACGATGATTACGGCGACGACCGGTATCAGGATCCCCAGTATGGATTCAAAAATGTACATGTTCTCTCGTCTCCTTTTCTTTGGTTTTTGGAATTACACCTTATAAGTAGTATATCGCAAATTTGAGGAGAGCGCAATTATGAAATGTGTTTTCCCGGCTGTTTGCACAGACATCCGTGAAAAACAACTCCCGAGCCGGCTCCGTGAAACAGTAACGCCCCGTGCACAATAGCCCTCTGGTTTATTAGTAGGCCAAAATCTTTGCCGGATTTTCCACGGTGAGCAATCCGATTTCTTTTTCAAATCCAAGTTGGCGCAAGGTGGGAAGCGCACTTCTGATAAATCCCGTATAGCCGGAGTATCCATAAGCGACCCCGCGAGACTTGTCATAAACGTCATGCCCCATGACGATTTGTCCGCCGTATCCTCGTTTCAACAGTTCCACTAACGCTTTTAGGCGATCCACATTCGTGGGAAATCCTCCGACCTGCATGTCCCAGGAGTCGAAGCCGACGTTTACGCCCATGTCCAGAAGCCGTCGCATCAATTCAATGTCCACTGTCTTCACGGTATTGATATCGGAGATATATTCCAAATCCGTGTGCGGCCTTAAAATTAAGGAATCCATATGTAACATTAAAAGCTTCTCCGGGCGGACTCCCAATTCCAAAACCATCTGTGCCACGGGCACGCACTCGTTCATCCCCATCGGATATCCGTTATGGATATGGATGGAACAGCCGGTTTCGGCGGCAACCCTTGCACAAGCGCGCACCGCCTTGATTTCTGATTCATCCACGCCCATGCAGTCACCGACCGTGTTGATGGCACATTTCATAAATCCCGGCTTGACTTTGGTATCGTCCATCCCTTCGTCCATCTGCCTTTTAAATAATGCCACCAAATCGTCTTCCGACATGTTCTTATATTCTTCCGGCTGGGTGCTGGCGACATACAGCCCCGTGCAGGTCACGACGTGGACTCCCGATTTTTCCGACAGTTCCTGCAGTCCTTTGAGATCCTTCCCCGTTTTGGCAGCCATGGGCGAGGCGTCCACGATGGCTTTTCCGCCCATCGCCGCAAAGGCCTTTAGTTCGCCCACCATGTACTCCATGTCGCCAAGTGTCGTGCAGTCCTTCGAAAAGCTCCCCATTCCGCTTCGCAGCCCGTACAGATTGGCCATGTTCAGCGCGAGCATCGATGCCGGGATTTGCTCGACTCCGGCGCGCGCGGCCGGCGCTATGGAACACTTCATCATCTCCGTAAAATCACAGAGCAAGTGTTCGTGCATGGAGGTAAACCCCAATTCCTCCGGTTTGATTTTCCCACATACGGTTGTAATTGTTTTCATGATGTAACTCCTCCTTTCAGCTTCCTCAATTTTTCCCATAGTAATGGCTTCTATCGTCCACGTCCGCGCGCTTCAAGGCAAACAATTCCTCCATGCAGGCGGTGATTTTCGCCTTGATGCTTTGCTGCGGCATAAATTTTTTCAACTTCCCTATGGTCATTCCTTCCGCCGAAGCCATCATGGGATTTTCAAGGAGATATCCGATATGTTTGGATAAAATCTTGTTTCCTTCGGCATCCGCCTTGATTTCCTTTATGGTGCTGTCCTCGTTGAACCTGCTGTCCGCGGACGCGAGACTTCCCAAGTTGCGGGTGGCATATGCGGGAGTTTCTTCAACGTCAAAGCAGCGGTTCTCGCCGTCCAGTTTGTAGAGTGGAACCTTTCCGTTAAGAATGGCCGCATTTTGCTTAAAATCATACCAGGTCCCATTTAAAACGTCCGGTTCTTCTTTTTCTTCCGTCCACTTCATAATCGCGGTCATTCCCTCCGCCATCGTAAGGCTAAGTCCCGGCTGCACCAAATCCGTGTGCCCGCCGCCCGGGGTCATGAAAAGACGTAGATACTTGTTTACGTCCGTTTCATTGCCATAACGCTCGATCACCCGCTTATAATAATCAAGGGTGCCGTCGCTCGGGATGGTATCGTCGTTCACGGCATGGGTGAGGAGGATTTTCGCACCGCTTTGTATGGCGTTAAAAAGATCCGTGTTGTTACATTCCAGGCATCCCATGTCGCGCAGGCTCTGATAAAAGGTTTCCTCATATTCACGATACGTGATGTCCTGCCAATTGTAATTCATGTCCCGTTTTAACCAGGAGTTCAGATAATCTCCCACGAGGGCGTTTAAAATCGGAATATAACTCCCGTTTTCTTGCTGCTTATAATGACATCCCCCAGGTTCGCCGAGGATGCCCGAACTCCAGAAGTGAGTGCCCGGACGGAATCCGTACCATAGAAAATGTCCGTCCCTCGTGCGGGGGCCTTCAAAAATAATTTTTACGACCCTTGCGTCCGCCTCGCTGATTTTTCCATCTTTTGCTTCCATCCCCACGCAGGAATATGGATCAAATTCGGGCCGGTTGGAACACTCGATAAAGTCATACCGCCCTGACCACCTCTTTGGCGATGACCGTCATGGAGTGCGTGGAACGATAGGAAAGGTTCAATATGAGGTCGTAGTCTATCTTGCCCGTTTTTTCATCCAGCCCGAAATAGAAGACGTCGCCGGGAACTCCGCCGTCCGTGTTTGCCGTCGCGAAGCCATTGGCGGTTGCATTGAAAGGCATCACGATTCGATTCTCACGTCCCATGACCTCGTAGAGGTGCAGCGTCCGCACACCGCCGCCCGTGCATCCCAAAAAACGCCCGTTCCAGTCCATCGGGCAATAGATATTGATGGTGGCGGGCGTGGTTCCGTATCCTGCCTCGCTTAAAACGACGTGGAACGCTTCCGGCCTATCTTCCCTTGCGGCTTCAAGCTCCGCCGAAACCAGGGACACGTTTGAAAACGTGGCAATCGCGCCCATCACGGTTTCCCAACTCTGCCGGGAGGCCGGTCTGAACCGCACGACATTTTACAAATATTATCAGGTGCCTGCCGACGTCATTTCGGAAGCGGCATACAACTTGTTGGAAACCGTGCCGTGTTATGATGAAGAGAAACATCTTGACAGTGTGCGCACGATACACAATCTGTGCAGGCAATGTTATGATAATAGGGAATTGTTGCGTCTATTTATATCGGCAAACGAGAACTTGTCCAAAATGGTATATCGAATTATCAGGAAAGAAACCGACGCGCGTCCTTTCTTAGTGGAAAAACAAAATATATTTCTGTGGGGCGGCATCATGCAGTTATTATTCGTGTGGATGCTCGGGGGATTTAAAGAATCCCCCGAGGAGATGGCAGAATTAATGCTTATACTGAGCGGCAGATTTAACTGCCGCTCAGTATAACATGATGCGCACAGCCGCATAAGGAAATATACCGCTTTGCGGCTGCGGCTGGCGCAATACTCACGGCAGATAAAATCTGTCGTGAGTATAAATATATCCGCGTCTTTTCCGATAATTTTTGACCGCTTGTTTTTGGCTTTGCGGTGGCTTTCGTTCATTTCCTGACCACCCGCTTTCACTTCGGCGGCAGCTTGTGTTGTTTTTGTGTCACGTTAGACCTCGCCACCATATAGCAAATGTGTTTCGCCGCCCCCTGCAAGGCACGGGCGATGCCGGCGGGGTCTTTTTTATATGCCTTCTGAAGCGACTTGATATAGTAATTATTGTTCATCGGCGCAAGCCAGAGGTCGTTTCCGGCCGGCACGCCGGTGTCGCTTCGCTGGTACGTGAAGCTGGCAAAGTCCGACACGACCGCCCCCTTAAAATCCCATTCCTCGCGCAAAAGCCCGGTCAGCAGGGCTTCGCATTCGCCGCACCAATGTACGCCGATGTCGTTCAAGGCGGACATGATTCCATGTGTGTTTCCTTCTTTGACGGCGATTTCGAACGGCTTCGCATAGATTTCCCGGATGGCTTGTTCACTGCACCAGGTATGTACGTTGGTGCGGTGCGCGTCCTCTTCGTTGAGGGCAAAATGCTTCACGAAGGTGACCAGGTTCTGGCTGTTCGCCCCGCGAACCACGCCCGCGCCCATCTTGCCTGACAAAAGCGGATCCTCGGAGTAATATTCAAAACAGCGTCCCCCGTACGGGCTGCGGTGGAGATTGACGGAGGGGGCGTACCAGCCGTTGACATTTAAAAACTTGGCCTCCCGCCCGATTTGTGCGCCAAATTCTTCTCCCAGCACCGGGTTCCATGTACTGGCCAAAAGCGTTCCGGACGGATGGGAAATGCCGAAACGCCCGGTCTCGGTGTCGTGGATTCCGCCAGGCCCATCGGACTGGACGGTCTCCGGAAGCCCCAGCCGTTCATTTCCCGTGGTCTGGAAACCGCCGAAGGTGACCAGGTGAATCATTTCTTCTATCGTAAATTGTTCCGTGAACCGCCCCCATGCCGGGTCGTGGTAATCCTTGTCCGCCACGTCAGAAAATTTCAGTCCGTAATCCGCGCCAACGGTCGGCATGCCGCCGCCCCTTGGGATGAAAGAGTCCGTTAGATACTCACGGCTGATGAAATCTGCCGTGAGTACTGCGCCGGCCGCAGCCGCAGAGCGGCATGTTTCCTTATGCTGCCGTGCGCATCCATTTATACTAAGCGGCAAATGTTTTTGCCGCTTAGTATAATTTTGAATGGCAGTCGGCGCCACAAGCTCTTCGGGTGTCGGCCCGGTAATGACGTCCGCGTTTGCATCTTCACGCGAGAGTCGGTGGAAATCGCCCTCGTACTGCGCGAAACGATTTTTTACCGTGCCGCCTGCGTCCTTGCAAAAGCGTTTTTCCTCCGGAAGCGTGAAGGCACAGGTTTCTTTTGCGTGATGTGCGTCCGTGGCAAACTCCACGCCGTATTCGCCGGCCTCCAACACATAAGCGGCATCCGCCGTCGAATAGGAGGCGAAAGTGTATAATGGAATCGTGAGCGTGACGGACTCGGTTTCTCCTGCGGCCAAAACACGGGTCTTTTTAAAGCCCGCCAGTACCTTTTTGGCCTTTTCCATTCGTCCGGTATAGGGCGGGTGGACATAAATTTCGACCACGTCGGCTCCGGCAATCTTTCCGCTATTGGTCACGGCTACGGATACCGTGAGGCTTTCATCGTCAAGCGTCATCTGAGGCTCCTCCCACGCGAAGGTCGTGTATGAGAGGCCGTAACCGAAGGGAAATTGCACTTTTTTTCGATATTCTTCCTCGGAGAGGAAGGTCTCGGTGTAGCGGTAGCCGACGTAAATGTCTTCCTTGTACATCAAAAGATACCGGTTTTTGGCATTCTGGTATTTAAAATCCCCCGAATTTTTGCTTGCCGGATGATCCTGCGTGTGATAATACCAGGTGTCAACCGTGCGTCCGGAAGGATTGAGTTCGCCGCGCAACAAGCGGACGACGGAACGCATGCCGGTGCGCGCCATGAAGCCGACGAACATCGCCCCTTTGATGGAAGGATATTCCTCCAGAAATCCACATTCCAATACGCCGGCGGTGTTTAAGATGACGACGACATTTTCAAAATGGCGGCATACTTTGTCAAGCATCTGCCTTTCCGGCTGAGAAATACTCAAATCCTCGCTTTTCATGTCGTGCTGCTCCGAGCCGGAGCGGCCGATAAATACGACGGCCGTGTCAGAAAACGCCTTTGCTTCCCGCATCACCTCGTCGGTCAGGTATTTTTCTAGTAATTCTTTCACATAAGGCTTGGAAAAAACGCTGATAATCGTGCTGGTAATCGTTTGCTTTTGCTGCTTTTTCGTCGTCTGCTCCTGCGGGTACGGCGCGGTACTTGCCTTTTTGTTTAATGCCCAGTTTTTATAAAGGTTATAGAGTGTCTTGTTATAGGAAATGCCTTGCTCTTCCATTGCCGTGTAAAAGCCGATGGCAAAGGAATTGTCCGACGTGGCAGATCCCCTTCCGCCGAAAAACGGATCGGCGGAAAGTGCGCCAAACACGTTTACCTTGTCGGTGGCAAGCGGAAGGACGTTTTCATTTTTTAAAAGGACGCAGCCTTGTGCCACGATATTTTCACCGGTCTTCATAAAGCTTTCGCGAAGCGCGAGCTCCTCCGGCGTAAACGGTTTTTTCCCGTCCCCGTTTTTTATTCCCCGGGGATTGCTGATAAATGCCATGATAATGTTCCTCCTCTTTTATTTAATCGCTCTGTACGTTACTTAGATCCGCGTTCTTTGTCTCACGTCCGAAAATTGCATAAATCAACAGCGAGATTCCCAGCGTGACGATGCCCCAAATCAGGCAGACGGTGGAAATGCTGTTTGTCATGGTAATGACGACTCCGATGACGATACCGGCAATCAAGGTGAACGGTAATGTAATGACGGACATTGCCGTGACGGCGGAAGCCCGGATTTCCGTCGGGAGCAACTCGTTTTTGGCGATTCCCATCGTATTTGTATAGCCCCAGTAGGCTCCCATCTCGATACCGTAAATAAATCCGACCAGATAAGGGTTCCATCCGTGTTGCGCCCCGAAGATAAAGGCGAAGAGCCCGACGACGGCGACAACGGCGGAAATGAGGCAGGTGGCCTTGCGGCCGATTTTGTCACCAAGCCATCCGGTCAAAAGTGCCATGACGGCGGAACCAATCGGATAGATTAAAAGTGCCTGGGAGGCCATGGCGGAACCTTCCGCTCCGCTTCCCCATGCTTCTGCCATGATACCTTCATAATAACCGAAGAAGGCCATGGTCGCGGCACCGCCGATTAAGGTCGCCCATAAAATGACCCGCGTCTGTTTGTGTTTGAATATGTATTTGAAAGAATAACCCAGGCCGACTTGCTTGCTTTTTTCTTCCTTCGCCTTGCGCTCCCGTTCCTCATAGGGTATGGAAAGATAGTCAATCCGATTCTGCAAGAACACTTTCGGCTCGTTTGACAGCGTCAGCATCAGGATGCCCAGGATGATGGCGGCGACGGCCGGAATCAGGTAAACCCCGCGCCAGTTCAGGTTTCCGGACGCGTCGGTAAATGCAAGTCTTCCCACGGATACGAGCATGACGCCGGCGTAGCCGAGTACCGTCGCGACGGATAGGAACATGGAACGGCTTTTGTCAGGTGCGCTTTCCGTGATATAAAGTACGTGGAAATCCGTTGACACGAAAAGGGTGATGACGGCGCGGCCTACCATGTGCAGGCCGTAGTTTGGCGACCATGCACATAGGAGCATGCCAAGCCCCATTCCGAGAGCGGAAATAATCAGCAGCATCCTGCGTCCATATTTGTCGGCCAACGCGACCAGAAATACGGCCACGATGGAAAATAAGGTGAGCAGCGTTCCCATGGTTCCGTACTGGCCCACCGCCTCGGCCAGGTCAAGACCCGGATAAAACTCCGCGGCGATAGAAGACTGCATGGAGGATGCCACGCTCGTTGCGAATTCGTCGACTAAGCGAATCAGCCCGCAGAGAATCAGCATAATGCCCAGATACCCCTGGATGGGCTTTTTGGCGGCCTCTTTTTTCCAATGCGCCAGTTGTTTGGCCTCCTTTGCCTTGATTTTTTCGATGTTTTTCATTTGTTTCTCAACCTCCTTTTACTATGAGCACTTAGCGTCCGTATTTTGGACGCTTATGTGCGAATGTAGTTGTGGGTCACTTGGCGAGGTTTTTTCGAGCCTAGTGACAGCACAACCTCCTTTGAAAAGTTCACGACATGCGTTGACAATTTCTACCTTTCATTGTATAATGCGCCTTACAAGAACGCAACGAACAGTATCGTGAATCGGTACAGTCCTCGACAGATTTGAAATGTGTAGAGGAATTTGGCATACATCCGGCGCGGGAAATGAGTGTATCGGTACAGATAAGGGGGAGAAATCATGGAAGAGTCAAGGAATTCTGGAAAAACGGCACCGCGTAAGACGGACCGCCGCACCCTTTATACGAGGCAGGTAATCCGGGAGGCGTACCTACGGCTTCTTGGCAAGGAAACGTGGGATAAAATTTCCATCACGAAGCTGTGCAAGTTGGCAGAGATTAACCGTTCCACGTTTTACCTCCATTACAGTACGTCCACGGACGTTTTGGATGAGCTCTTATGGGAATTATACGAGGAGTTCATAGAAGAATTGGCACATGTGGAATCAATGGAAGAACGGCACCGGGTTTCGGCCGTGCTGTTTCAGAAAATATTGAAGGACAGGCGCATGTCATTTTTGATGAAGGTGGGCATGTCCTATCCGCCCTTTTTGGAACGGATTTGCGAAAAAATGGTCGAAATAGACATGGAACGGTTCAGAGGGAAACCGGGATTGTCTGAGGAAGAACTCAAAACTACGCTGTTCGCGCTTTATTATGGGTACTTGTCATTGGAGAATTATTGGTCGGCGCATGCTTCTCTGAAAAAGATCGACGCATACGGACAACTGTATGAGAAGTATGTCATGACACCGTGCTATAAAAGTATTTTCGAGGATTAGGCGATATAAGAATACGGCATTCACCGAAAACATTTTCGTGACAATTCCAAAATCAATTCCGAGATGACTTCGGGAGAGTCCTTCATGCCGGACGTCACCCATTTGTAAATAATGGCACAAGAGCCGGAAAGTGCAAAGCTTTTGATATAATCGGAAGTGTCTTCGGAGATTCTTTTGTTTTTTAGAGCCGACTGCATGTTGCTTTCCGGGATTCCCTTGAGTTTGAAAAACAGTTTGTTAATAAAATCAGGGCTTTGTACCATCAGGTTGCCCATTTCAGGGTGTTGGTAAAGGTAGCGGATTGCGCCTTCCACCGCGCCGTCCGTCTTGGAGACATTATCCGATACAGTCTCGTTGCACTCGGCAATCAGCCGTACATAATCATTCACCAAATCATCCATGAGCGCGTACTGGCTTTCATAATGCCGGTAGAACGTCGAGCGGTTAATCTGCGCCTCCTCGCAGAGAGCCTTGACGGAAATGTGGTCGATGTCGCTCTTCTTTAACATCTTTAATAATGTGTCCTTCAGGATTTTTTTGGTAAGGATGACCCTTTGATTTTCTTTCATCTTCATTTTCCTCCTTGTGTGTGTTGTGAGGGTGCAAAAACCAAGCACTTTTGCAACAAAAAGAACCAATCTGTTGCGTCTGTGGCAAAAAGAATCATTCTGTCGTGTTTACATCAAAATTTGATAAAACAGTATGTTGTAAATGCGACAGATGTTTTGTATATTATAGCCAAGAACCAGAGATTATGCAATACATTTAAGGAAGTTACGCTGCACTAGGCTCGAAAATACCTCGCCAAGTTGCAGGTAACTACGTTCGCACGTAAATGCCTAAAGTACAGGCATTAAGTGCTCACAGTAGGAGGTACAATTATGTCAGTAGAAGTAAGAGTTGCAAAAAGTATTGAAATGGAAAAGAACGCGGCCACGGTCGGCAGGATGACCGGGGGAATGGGATTTACGGGGGACATGACGAAAATAAACTGGAAGGCGGTTCGCAGGATTTGCAATATCGGCTATTCCCTGATGCCGAAGGAGAAGAAAATCAAAATACGGAAACTGGATTTGGACGGTGTTTACGGTGAGATGTCCATTCCCAGGAAGCAGACTTCCGATAACATCATCATGTACATTCACGGCGGCGGCCTGGTGTCTGGCTCCGCAAAAGCGACGCGGGCCTATTGCTCCATGCTTGCAAAATATTCCGGGTGCCGGGTCATTTCCATTGATTATGCGCTTGCCCCGGAACACCCTTGGCCGGCGGGCGTGGATTCTTGTTATACCGCGTACAAGGCAATACGAAAGCAATATCCAAGGGTCAAACTGGCACTGACCGGCGAGAGCGCGGGCGGCAATCTCTCCCTTACGACCACGATTCGCCTGATTCAAAATGGCGAGCAAGTCCCGGAATGTCTTGTTCCCCACAGTCCGGTATGCGATTTTGTGGGAATCCTGGATCGCTCTTATTATGTGGTGAAAGATGACACGGTGTCAGTGAATGGACTGGAATCGCTGGTTAAACTGTATTGTCCGGGTTCCGACCGTGAAAATCCGGAGATTTCTCCGATTTATTTTGACAAGTTTGACAAATTTCCGCCGACCACCATCACTTGTGATTTTAACGAAACGCTTCGCGCCGATTGCGACGCGCTGTATAAGAAATTGGAAGAAGCAGGGGTGGAAGCGCATTTGATTATTTATAAAAATACGTTTCATGCGTTTGCCCCGATTGGGACTTCCTCGCCGGAGACCATGCGGCTGATGATTGAAAATATTAGTTTCATGAAAAAATGCTGGGGCGAGGAATAAGTGCTGCTTGCCCAGGTATCATCCGACCTGAATCAGTGCCTTTTGTTCCCATTTTCGGCTGCGCAGGCGAAGGTACATCCAAATACAGCGAATACATTCATCACACGTCATGCCAATCCATGCGCCGTAAATGCCCCATCCCAGACGGAGTCCCAATACATAGCTTCCCAAAAAGGCGCATGTAGGCATGTACACCACCCCCATGATGACGGTAATTGTCGCGTCGCCGGAGGACTTTAAGGCCGTGCCGATGATATAATTTCCCGCCCGTCCCAGTTCTTTTAACACATTAATCGACATGACCGGCATGACGAAGGCCAGAATGAGCTGGTTGGTGGTTAAAAGTCCGAGAATTGGCCTGGTAATGAAGGCGCACCTCAAAAGAAATGGAAAGGTTGAATACGATTAATTCACCGGCGGCGGGCAGGCCGATTCGGACGATTTCTTTTAGAATTTTCAAGTTATCCATATCAATTTGCCTTGTGCCATGAAGCTTTATTTCCGCGGGGGATTTCACTTTTCCGGAAAAAAAGGCCATCAGCAATAAAGAGAGAAATCTGGAAAGGATGGTCGCCAGAGAGACTCCGAAAACCCCGAATCCCATAAAAATGAAAATTCCGTTCAAAATGATATTCATAATATTTCCGCTCGCCGTGGCAATCAGTGTAAATCTGGCATGGCCAAAGGCGCGAAGATAGGAAGAGTAAACATTTGTGACGGATAGCAGGACGCAGGTGCTTCCTACCATGGTCATGTATGTGACGGCATCGTCATAAATGGCATCTGCCGTGGACAGTAATCGCAAAATCTGACTTGACGAGGTTAGGAACAGGATTGTAAATCCTCCGCCAATTACGAAATTAAAGAGCAGGCCGATTCTTTTTGCCCTTACGGCAATTTCCGGCTGTCTGGCACCGATGTACTGTGTCATGACGGTGAGCGCCCCGGTCGACATGACGGTGAAAATCATGGAAACCAGGTACAGATAAGTGTTGGAGGTGCCGACTGCCGCCACGGCCTGGTCGCTGACGACGGACAGCATGACGGTGTCGGCCACGCCCACCAGCATTAACAAGGTGTACTCGATAAATACCGGCCAAAAAAGTTGGTTTAATGTTTTTTCTGTCGTGTTCATTGTGACATTCCTCCTTTTGCCTTCTGACGTCTCGCGAATCGCGCGGCGGCGTTACAAAGGAGTATACAGCCATTGATAGAAAAAACATAGAATAATCGTGCCGGTTTTTATAACGATTCTGCCAACTTGCATGAGCAAGAGAAAATCGTGCCGTAAAGGTCGCCGCGCGCACGGCGGGTGTTTGGCAGAGGGACTGCCTTGCTCAGTCATTTTGGGCGGCACGGAACTGGGAAGGGGTCATGGCCGTCAAACGTTTAAAAATTTTGCTGAAATAACTAATGCTCTCGAAACCGGAAGCGGTTGCCACTTCCGTGACCGGCATTTCGGTGGTACAGAGTAATGTCCTTGCTTTTTGTATGCGATATTGTTGTAAAAAAAGGTTCGGCGGCTACCGCAGCTGTTGCTGGAACAAGCGGTAGCATTCCCGTTCGCTGATATTGACGAATCCGGCCAAATTGGAAATGGAGATTTTGGCCTGATAATGTTCCATGATATAGAGAAGCATTTGCTTGACACGGACGTCATTTGCCTCCATCTGACGGCTTGCTCTTGGATTTTGAGATGCCTGTATGGATTGATACAGATACATCCATATTTCGGAAAGTACATTTCGCAAAGACATGGCAAAAAAAGGGGGCTCCTCCCGGCAAAGGACGATTGTCTGGCGAATCAAGTCCAATATGCGTGCACATCCTTTGTCAGCATGGTAAATGGGGACGGCCTCCGTGGCGGTTTGGCGAAAAACGGGAGCGACATAATTTAAATCGAAATAGCTGCCGTCCGCTCCGGTCAGGAAAGTGCGGTCGAACAAATTCGCGTAGGAAACTGTATTTTCCTTGATTGGGTCAAGCGCGTGAAGCGTCCCCGGATTCAGATAGATGGCATCTCCGGCATGTAGATGGTACTCTTTGCGGCTGGTACTGTAAATACAAGCCCCGCTTGCAATGTAAATCAGTTCCAGCTCATTGTGCCAGTGCCAGGGGATTTTGTCACGCATATAGTGGTCGTATTCTACAATATATAGGCTGTGCCGTAAAAGCGGGTCGTCATAAAAAATAGTTTCCTGCATTTCACTGTCAAGGCAGATGTCGGTTATTAACATGGGTTCTCCTTTTTACATGGTAAATGATGAATGGCCGGTTACCCGATATCTATGCGGATGTTCTGGCCGTCTTCTGGTCTTGAAAATTCGTGGTGATTTCATTATAACAAATGACCAGAGTTTTTGCATCCTTTGCAGGAGATTTGATTTGTCGAAAAGTGCACCTGAAAAATGCTAAATTGAACATGTGGACATGGAGCTTTATTATTATGCGATGCCAAATGCCAATGGCGGGGTGAGGCGTTTCACCCCCGCCTTGGCATGGGCATGAATTGTATAAATCCACTTACGGATTAACAATATTTCCTACCGTTATCCCGGCTTCGTTATAGCTGTCCACGGCGTAAAAATATTTTTGTCCTTTGTTCAAAGCCGTGATATATACCTCATTGGAATCATAGATTTGATAATTGTTATAAAGTTTATCCGGAGCGATTCCGAAACGTATGTTATAGCCCATGGTACCGGGCACTGCATCCCACGTCAGATGAGCGTCCAGCTCCCCGGATCGCTCAATTTTCACATTGCTTACCTGGGCGGGCTTTTTCCCGTTTTCATCTAAGCCGAATACCCTTAAGCCGCTGATTGCGAAATTTTGATTATAGGCAAGCTCTACGGCGGTCACCTTTACGTATCGTACTTTGGTGCCTTTTGGCAGTACGATATAATCATGGGATAAATCGGTTTCCGCCTTTGATTTGTCTTCTATTACAAACCATGTTTTTCCATCTATACTTCCTTCCATTACATACCTTGTATGAAGGTCATGCCCCGAGTCCACCCATCGATGATTGGACGAGATGTCTTCTGAGCGTTCGGATTTTTTGTGGTTTTTTTGTTGGGAAGGAATTCCCTCTTCTGCCAAATTAAGCTGAATCGAATGGCATTGATACACTTTACCAAGGTCTATTTGGTACCATTCACCCGTTGAGCCTTTTGCGCACCACCAGTCACGGATACATTCATTTACGCCAAGCTCCGTGCCATGTCCCTCCATGCACGATGATGCGGCAGCTTGTTTCTTATAGGAAAGAAGCATGTAATGAGGGTATATTTCCTTGGGATCAAACTTTCCCTCTGGAATGATGATAGGATAAGTCGCAAAATTCTGATTACAGAACAAGTTTCCATCTTCATCAATTCCGGCAGGCCATAAGCCAAGACGTCTCTCAAAGCTGGCATTTATGGAAATACGCATGGTTGAAATATGCCATAGGTTTCCGTGTCGGTCTTCGATGGTGCTTCCATGCCCCGCACCCGTCATAAATCCGGTTGGTACGAAAGAATATGGATTGTGAGCCTGATATTTGAATCCTTTTAAAGGATTGTTTGAAACATAAACACCATCACCGTAAGTTGGCATTTCCGTACCGGGAGCCGCATATTGAAAATAGTACGTTCCATTGAATTTATTTAAATATGCACCCTCGATATAGGGCTTACCCTTTGGATTCGCCATCGGTTCCACATATTTCATTAGAAAGCCTATTTTCTCCGGCATGTCAACGTGTTCCACGTTCCTTCGTTCAAAACCATGGTATTCGGGAGTGCCTTCCATTATTTTTATTGGTTTTCCGATTTTTTGCATGGTCTTTGTATCCATCTCGACACCATAAAGGGGCGCATTGCCGCATCCCCAGTAAAGATACGTCTTACCTGACTTCTCGTCGTAAAACATATCCGGATCCCAGAAATCAAAAGGCTCTGAAATCAACTCGAATTGATCGGAAAGCGGGTCTTGTGTGCGCCATATTCTTGACAATTTTCTGCTTGAGGCACAAAAATACATAAAATCGCCAATTTGTCTTACATCTGGCGCATATCTGTACATGTCCACGTCTCGGTTTTCGTGCCATGACCAGTTAGCCAGGTCATCGGAATAATAGAAACCTGCCGACATAGAAGGAAACAGATAATACTTATCCTTAAAATAAATCAGTGTGGGATCCGCCGCTTCTCTGTGCGCGAACTTTCCATAGTGTTGAAATTTATATTCGATATTAATCGGATTACAGAATTCTGTTTTCATATTTTCCTCCAATCATTCCAGACTTACTTGCGAGTCTTGATGTGGGATTCTTCCCTATCGGATGTATTATGTTACTTAATTCACGCTTTTTCCGTTTTCAATTTTTCCACGGCATTTTCTACCTTCTGGAAATAACAGAAAACAAGTACGATAAGAAGTGCGATGAAGGGAGCCGCCGCATATAAGAACGTCATCATGTTCAATGCGGTTGCCGGCTGTGTAGCCCCGTCTACGGCGATGTATCCGGCCGCATTTAAAAGCCATCCGACCATTCCTGCCGCGATTCCAGAACCTATCTTTGTTCCCATGGAAACACAGCTAAATACGGTCGCTTCAATATTTACATTGTCGCGAAGCATCGAATATTCACTGATTTTACTTGGAATCACGACCGTTGCCGTTCCAATGAACGTGGCACTTCCAAACCATCTTAAAATATTGGTTATAATCATAAGTGGCAGATTGACCCAGACTGATGCTAGCCAGAACAATGCTCCCATTGCTGTTGCAAGTATCATTCCTGACAGAATCGTATTTCTTGTTCCAAGCTTTTGCGTCATCATCGGAACAAAGGCAAGACCTACTACCAACGCGACCGTTGTGGCAGATAATGTGCCGAACATCGCCGCGTTTCCATATACATAAGTCATATAGTAAATGCCGGAAGACGACATTGACATCTGTGCCAATGTAAAAAGAACCATATTTGCGAGATGAAATAAGAAATATTTATTTCTTATTAGGCAAATCAAATTACTTGCAATCTGTTTAAAAGGATTTGCCTCGGATATAATCTGTTCGGCATTCTCATCTGGAAGTTCCGGTACCCGAAGGAGTGTAATTAACTGACACAAACCGAAAATAACGGCATAAAGAATGGCCGTATTTCTCCAGCCCGAGACCCCGCCGCCCATGGCGTCTACTACTGCCGACGTGGCGGCGGCCATGACGATTCCGGCAATCGTTGAAAATACAAAACGAAGGACTCCAATCTGCACCTTGTCACTTTCTCTTCTTGTACAGCGGACGGCCAATGTGCTGAAGGCAATGTTATTCATGGTGAACAATACATCATTAAATACCGTGTATGTAATAAATAAAAATGCGTACTGAGCCACTTCGGGGATTCCGCTCGGAATCATGAACATGGCAATTAAGAAAACAAGTATAAATGGAAGTGTTCTCATCATCCATACTCGTGCCTTTCCGTGCTTGCTTTTCGTCCTATCAATAATAGTTCCGGCAATCACGTCTGTTACACCATCCAAGATTTTACTTATGAGGATTAACGTGCCAATCACACCAAGATTTAAATGTGCCACGTTTCCCCAATATAACATTCCAAAAGATGTGACCAATCCGGTTGCAATACTACATCCAAAATCCTGGATTGCATATGCGCACTTTTGTCCTCCCGTAAGGCCGGGAAGTGCGGCTTCTTCCGGAGATAATTTTGATTTTTTTTCTTTACTCATTGCTTTCCCCTTTCTTCGTAACCTACATTAATTTTGTGATGCGACGTGTACTACGTCCTTTTTATTAAATCTAACAGAATTCGCGAAATGTTCCTATCGCTTTGTTCGGTTTTTTGTTGCTATTTTTGTAATACTCATTTATAATTGAGAAAATTAAGTTTAACATGGAGAGACAGATCATGGAAGATTTTTTTTCGGAAACAATAACGGAAGGTATCGCTGAACTAGCGGCAATATCCGGTTCACCGATTTATATTTGTAGGGAAAGCGATCTGATTCTATGTGAATCACATATTGCAAATGTATTTGATACGGATTCGGAGTTCCTTTTCGAAATTTTAAAACATTCCGATGGAGAAATTTCTTTCTATCATGAAAAAAACGCAATTTACTATGGGCTTTTGAATTTGGATACGGATATGACGTGTATTGTCGGTCCATTTTCTGTGAATAAGGTGGATCATTCCTTCGACGTGGAATATATGAAACGGCATGATATAAACCGTATGAGTCTTTTTCATATTCATAGTTTTTCCTATCATCAGGCAGTCAGCCTGCTAAAGCGCGTTTATTTTGTTTTTACAGGAAAGCTTTATGCTAAACCGGTTGCCCTGCCATTTGGCGTACCCAATCAGGTTTCCAACTCTGCCAAGAGCCGGAAAATTACCGTGGAGCCTGCCGCGAGCCAGGAAGCGATATTTGTCGAACAGCAACATTACCAGCTGTTCAATAGTGAGGAGGATTATCTGCACCATCCGTACTATCAGGAACGGATGTTTTCCGACTTTATAAAAAATGCGGATATGGATGGCATTATGAAGTTTTTTTCTGATACGGACGCAACACGGTATGGAACCGGCAGAATGAGCAACACGCAAAAGAAACAAGAGGAGTATACGACAGTCTTGGCCGTATCCCTTTTTAAAAATGCCGCAATAGAAGCAGGCTGCAGTCCTTATGATGCATATGAGCTTGGTGACCTTTATATACAAAAAGTTTCTTCCAGTGACTCTGTCGAGGCGTATCGACAGATATTTATGGAAAGCATGATGGCTTATATCAAACTTGTAAAAAATACAAACGCCCTTCACCAACAGTCGCCGTACACGTTCAGATGTAAGCAATATATTGCCCGCCATTTGAATCAATCCATCACCCTTGACGAGTTGGCGGATGAATGTCACTTGAATCGAACTTATCTTTCCAATCACTTTCATGAAATGGAAGGAATCACGATTCAGGATTATATTCAAAAGGAACGTGTGAAAGCGGCGGAAAATATGCTAAAATTTTCAGATTATTCCATATCTGAAATCGCGAACTATCTGCAATTCCATAACCAGAGTTATTTTGGCGAGGTTTTTAAAAAACATACAGAGATGTCCCCCGGGGCTTATCGAAAAAAATATAAGCCGCAGGGGTTCTAAAATATCATTATGGAATCATTACCATGCTTCTTACCAGTGTCTTTTTACTCATCCTTCATATCAACATTTGCTATCATTCTGAGTACACGGGACGCGCTCAGACGCACATATTTACTGTCAAGACTGCCTGACTTCAACGCTTTTTTCACAAGCTTTGCCAGCTTCTTTTCTCCGGCCATCTGAATATCAACTCCGGCATATACGGCCTTGTCAGCTTCAAATCCCTTTTTCATATTGTCCCAGTCTGTCATGACGAGCCCGTCAAAGCCCCATTCATTACGGAGCACTTTTGTGAGTGCGTCACGATTCACCGCGCTGTACACGCCGTTCACCATGTTATAGCTTGTCATCACGCCTTTTGCATGGCCTTCTTTTACGGCAATCTCAAAGCCTGGAAGGTAAATCTCGCGGATTGCACGTTCTGACACCACGGCAGATACCCCTTGCCGATTCGACTCCTGATTATTGCAGAAAAAATGCTTGAGTGACACGCTGTGGTTTCCGCCACTCTGGGCACCCCTTGTCATTGCTGCCGCGATTTTTCCCGTAAGGCAGGGATCCTCGGAATAATATTCATAATTACGTCCACAAAGGGGATTTTTGTGAATATTTATTCCCGGTGCCAGCCAGAAGGTAATATTGTATTCTTCCAATTCCGCGTTGGCCGCGCGACCGACCTCTTCTACCAGCTCCTGATTCCAGGTTTGTGCCAAGGCGGTACCGACCGGAAACGCCGTACAGTATTGATATACGGGGGTGCCGTCTGTTTCACTGCCAAAGCCAAAACCCTTAATTGCTTTTGGCATATAATTCAATAAATCAATGGAAGAAGTAATCGCCTTTGTCTTGTTTTTTCCCTTTATTACTACTGCTTGTTGTTGCAGACGGAGCCCGGCGGGGCCGTCGCAAAATGCAATGTCATGAATTTCCTTGCCAAAGTATTTATTCGTAGAATATCCCGTCGCGCCCGGAGTGGTGTAATAATGCTCCATGGGAATCAACATGTCATTTCCGCAGCCTACCACAAAATCAGCCAACTCCTGATCAGAAAGTTTGCTCATCCACTCATCCACTTTTGCACTATGGAATGGTTCCATTTCTTCATAGCAGAAAACACTGGTCGTAATTGCATCTGGTGCAAGTTTCAAAATGGTAATGTCAGGGTTTTCTTGCTTGGCCTTTTGGGTTTCCGCCATTCCGCCGTCAGAAATCTTGTCATCCGGTTTGGCCATAATGTTCAGTTCATCCTGAAGAGGACAAATGTTATCATGCTTTGAGACAACCATCGTATTCTCTATTTCCAGGATGGCTATTGCCCTGGTGTTTCTTGAGGAGTCGCCTAAGCGGATGATATAATTTCCTTTTTCTAAAATGCTTGAGGCGGTCG
>CATLEQ010000020.1 GCA_949915905.1 uncultured Lachnospiraceae bacterium
CATGGGTACCTTCTGGTCCTGTGAGAACAACAGTAGGTTTCGTTGAGGACAACACAAGAATGCCTCGTGAGATGACTGTTCAGCAGATTTGTGATGCAATCTTCTATGGCCGTAAGATTGGTGTTGCCATACGCGCTTCCGGCAAAATCTCCGGGCCGTCATCAATCGGATTGCCCATGCCGTCAAACACGCGGCCCAACATGTCCTCGGACACGCCCAGCTCCATGCTGCGTCCCAAAAATCTTACTTTACTATTGGAAAGGTTGATACCCGTCGAACTCTCAAACAACTGCACCATCGCGTCGCCGCCGTTGATTTCCAACACCTTGCAACGGCGCACCTCGCCGTTTGCCAGCTCGATTTCACCCAATTCATCGTATGAGACGTTCTCCACGCCACGCACCAGCATCAGAGGTCCCGCTACTTCTTGTATGGTTCTATATTCTTTTGGCATTTAGAACTCCTCCTTTTTCATGCTGTTGGCGATTTCAATATGAAGCTCCTCGTTCACCTTCGCGTACTCCGCGTCCAGCGCGTCTTCCTTCGTATATTTGAAACGGCCGATCTGCTCGCGCACCGGCATCGAAATCAGGTCGTTTAACGGCGCGCCGCTCGCCAATGCCTCCACTGCCTGCTCATAGAACGCAAGCACCAGCTTCATCATCATATATTGCTTCTTCAAAGACGAATACGTGTCAATCTCATGGAAGGAGTTCTGATGCAAAAAGTCCTCGCGGATGGAACGTGCCGCTTCCATCTTCAAACGGTCGCCCGCCGACAGCGCATCCATACCGACCATCTTTACGATTTCGTCCAACTCCGCCTCTTCCTGCAGAAGCATCATCATTTTCTGGCGGCTCTCCATCCAGTCCGGCTCCACCTCTTCGTTGAACCATTTCTCCATATTGTCCAGATACAGCGAATAACTGGTCAGCCAGTTGATGGCCGGGAAATGCCTCTTATAAGCCAGATTCGCATCCAGTCCCCAGAACACCTTCACGATACGCAGGGTTGCCTGCGATACCGGCTCGGAAATGTCACCACCCGGAGGAGACACGGCACCGATAACCGACAACGCGCCGACTCTTCCTTCTTTTCCTAATGCCACGACCTGGCCGGCTCTCTCGTAGAACTGTGCCAAACGGCTTCCCAGGTATGCGGGATAACCTTCCTCGCCCGGCATCTCTTCCAAACGGCCTGACATCTCACGTAAGGCCTCCGCCCAACGAGAGGTGGAATCCGCCATCAACGCCACGGAAAAGCCCATGTCACGGAAATACTCGGCAATCGTGATACCCGTATAAATAGATGCCTCACGCGCCGCAACCGGCATGTCGGACGTATTGGCAATCAATACCGTCCTCTGCATCAGGGACTGTCCGGTCTTCGGGTCCTTCAATTCCGGAAACTCGTTCAAAACGTCCGTCATCTCGTTTCCACGCTCGCCGCAACCGATATAGACGACGATGTCCGCCTCGGCCCATTTTGCCAACTGGTGCTGGATGACCGTCTTGCCGCTGCCGAAAGGTCCCGGCACGGCGGCCACGCCGCCCTTGGCAATGGGGAAGAACGTGTCGACGACGCGCTGCCCCGTAACAAGCGGCATCACCGGCGGAAGCTTCTTCTGGTACGGACGTCCGCGGCGAACCGGCCATTTTTGCATCATGGTCAACTCCTTGTCGCCCTCGGCGGTCTCCACCACGGCAACCACCTCTTCCACCGTAAACTCTCCAGCCTTGATATCCTTGATTCTACCCTTGATTCCATAAGGAACCATGATTTTCTGCTGTACGACGATGGTTTCCTGCACGGTTCCCAACACGTCGCCCGCCTCTACCTCGTCGCCGACCTTTGCCACGGGAACGAACTCCCATTTCAAATCGCGCTTCAAGGAAGGTACCTCGACACCTCTCTTCAAGTTGTTGCCCGATACCTTCATAATGTCATCCAGCGGTCTCTGGATACCGTCATAAATGCTGGTAATCAGTCCTGGTCCCAATTCTACAGACATCGGCACCTCTGAGGACTCTACCGGCTCTCCCGGCCCCAGGCCGGAAGTCTCCTCGTAAACCTGAATGGAGGCCTCGTCACCGTGCATCTCGATGATTTCCCCAATCAGTCTCTGCTCACTTACACGAACCACGTCAAACATGTTCGCATCACGCATACCCGATGCAATGACCAGCGGGCCTGCGACCTTTTTTATCACGCCTTTGCTCATGTAATGTCCTACCTTTCTATGATTGCAGGTGGTTTATCCCTCACCTGCCCAACATGTCCGCAACACGTCCGCCGCCTTGCTTTTTGGCAAACCGCCTTACGGATGTTTCATAAAATTTTACTCTGCCGAGAACAAAATGTCCGAGCCGACCGCCTGCTCCACGGTCTTCTTTACATTTTCCACGCCCGCTCCCGTGTTGCCGGATACGCCCGGTATCTGGATGATGGCCGGAAATGTCCGTTCCCGATACTTTTCTATCTCTTTCCCAAGCTGCGCCGCAACACTCTCCGTCACGTAAATGATGCCATACTTTTCACTGGACGCCAGCTGCCTGAACATATCGCTTGCCTCTTCTCTGGTCTTTACAGGGCAGATGCTAAGACCCAGCGTGGCAAAACCATAAATGCTGTCATAATCGCCCAATACCGCAATCTTATACATACATCGCCCTTACCCTTTCCCGAATCATCTCGTCCGAAAAGCCGTTCTGTTTTCCGGTCAGGATAATCCGTACTGTCTTGATTTCATTCTGTCTCGCAAACAAATATGCCACCAGCGGGCCAACCGAAAAGGCATTGTATTTCTGCGGCCTCATCGTCTCCATCATGCGGTTGTCGCACCATCTTTCAAATGCCGACGGCGATTCCTCCAGTGCCGCCGCTCCTCCCGCGTACATGGTGGTGCCCAGATATTCCTTCACGGCATCCGTTCCACCCAGTGCCGCCTTGATCAGCTCGTTTTTATTGAGGCTGTCGCACGATGCCATCGCGCGAGTCATAAACTCTTGTGACTTTCCGGTTTTCGCGCCGCGCACCGCAATCTTGATGTCGGCGATGGCCACGGTGGACTCCGCATAATCGCGGATGATCGCGTCCTTCGAGTGCCGCCCGGCCTCGGAAATCGCCTCTAGGGCCGCCCGGTCAATAATGATGTCACAAAGCTGGCCGTCACGGGTCTGCAAAAGAGTCTCGTAAGCCTCCTTCGCCGCATTCGCCATATTGGCCGGCAATCGGGAAAACTCTTTGTTTTCCACGATCTTCATCATCTCGTCGCCGGAAATCTTCGCGTCCTCGCAGAAAATGTTTCCGCCGCGCACGTCCGTACAGACCGCCTTGATGGCCGCCTTCAGGTTGTGGTACACCTTCTGGAGAGAAAGCACGTCAAACACGGACAAGTCCGGTGCCACGTCGCAAATGACTTCCCACGCCTTCTCTTCCTCGCGCTTTAACATTTCTTCCGCGTCAATATTTGCATCATTCGACCCCCAGCCCTTTTCCTCCAAAATCTGCAGGCACTGTTCGGGCGTCTTGCAATTTACCAGCTGGTCGATGACAGAATCGGTGAGCAGGGATGTTTCCAACGCACGTACACGGGCGACCGCATACGTATATTCTAATTCGTTCAATCTCATACCCTCCTAAAAAAGAACCTTCTGCACCATATCCGACCACTCGTCTCGTCTGGCAGAGAACATGGCGCCAATCGTGCAATTTTCCTCAATGCCGCCATATACCAGCACAAACCCGCCGTCTTTCTCTTTTGTCTCATTGGAAATCGTAAGGCTGCCGCCCTTTGACTTCGCAATCTTTTCTACTTCTGCTTCAAATCCCTCAGGCAATCTTGCCAGGTCGGCCTTGTTAAAATACATCACGCCCTCTTCCGGCTGCGCGTACTGTGCAAGGATGTTTAAAACCATGGCAAAATACTTATCCGCGGGCAATGTCAGCACGCGCTCATACGCCTTGTCAAGCACGTCCGTAATCATGCCCTGCTTGGCATTCAAAAGTGCCTTGCGTCTCTGCATGTCGCATGCGGACTCGATACGCTCGGCATAATTTTTCACCTTTTCTTCCGTCCGCTGCGCGTTTTTCTCACTCTCCGCCGCCACTTCTTCCTCTGCCTTGGCCACTATCGCGTCCGCCTCTTCCTTGGCGCGGGCGATTCTTTCCGCCGCCGCCGCGTTGGCATCCTCCAGGATTTGACTCTTAATCTTGTCTAATCCGCTCATAATTTCCACTCCTCGTTATTAGAGTTTATATTTTCCAACCTTTTCTTAGAGCTGAACTCCGTTTACTGCCAGGAAAGAAATCAACAGTGCCAAAATCGCGTACGTCTCAACCATGGCCGGGAACAACATCGCCTTAACGAACTGATCCGGTTTCTTGGCCACGATGCCGATGCTGGCCGCCGCCGTCTTGCCCTGCGAACGACCGGAAATCAAACCTACGATGCCGATTGGCAGGCAGGCGGCCAAAATCAAAAGCCCGTTCTGCACGGAAACGTCTGCCAATCCCCCGCCAAGGATTCCAATCTTGGACAACGTGATAAATCCAACCAGCAAGCCATACAGACCCTGCGTACCAGGAAGCAACTGCAAAATCAAAACCTGCGCGAACTTGCTCGGATCCTCGGACACGACGCCCGCCGCCGCCTGACCGGCGATTCCAACACCCAGCGCGCTTCCCGCGCCTGCAAACAACACTGCGATAGCCGCTCCTAACAATGCATAAACAATACCCATTTGTTCAAAAAGACTCATGATTAAAGTTCCTCCTTTATACTTGTATACTTTGTATTTTCTTTAAACGGTGCAAACGCCCTGCCGCCGCCCTCGTAGAACTTTCCAAAAAATTCCACGTACTGCAGACGGTTGGTGTGCACGTAGGCACCCAGCATGTTGATCGCCATGTTCACTGCATGGCCGAAAACAAACACGACAATAAATAAAATGGCTCCGATGACGCCGCTTCCGAACATGCTCGCCATCTGGTTGATGACCTGCGCGATGACGCCGGTCGCCAGTCCCAATGCCAAAAGTCGGGAATACGACAACAAGTCGCTCAACCAACCGGAAATATTATATAAATCATACAAACCAAGCGCAATGCGAAGCGCGAAGTTCTTATTTGCCCTGCCGGACATCAGAAGAATGCCCACGGCTCCCACGATGGCCAGAGCCTTCGCCAGGAAGTTCAGCGCCGGCGGGAACACGATGGTCGTCCCCGCGATGGAAGCGAAAATGCTGCTCGGTATCAGCATTAAAAGCAATCCAATCAGCAGGAAATACCAAAGCAACGTGTCACACACGAAGTCCATGTATTTCTTGTCCCGCAAGCTCATGTAGCCCTTGATGCCGAAGCCGACAAACAAGTGCACGATACCGATACCCAACGAATACATCAAAAGCTTCATTGGATCCTCCAACGGAACGAACCACAGTGCCGGGATGCTGACCTCGTGTCCGAAGAACGTCCGCGACACGACATTGACCACGTCGCCGAAATACCCGCCGAACAGAACGCCCCAAACAAGCGTCGACAGCCCGCACCAAAAAAACAACTGCAAGGACTTCCTCATACCCTCTCCCATGCGCGGGAATTTCAAAAGCGCCCATCCGCACGCCGCCGCCATGATGGCTCCATATGCCGCATCCGAAAGCATCATGCCGAACAAGAACACGTAAAACACGGTCATGATCGTCGTCGGGTCTATCTCGCCCTTGTGAGGCAGTCCAAACGACTCCAAAATGCCCTCGCCGCTGGAAGCGAACTTGCTGTTCTTGAGCAGAACCGGTGCTTCCTCGTCTTCCTTTAATTCTTCTACGTCGATGACGCAGTCATAAATTTTCAGGGCTTCTTCCAAACGCCCCACTTGTCTTGCAGGAACATACCCGCTGATGAAAAATGTCCGTTCTGACTGCGGAAGCGTGCCCAGCACCTGGTATTTGTCAGCCCGTACCCGGTAATAATCCGCCACGATTCTCAAATCACGGCGATGCTCTGCCAACGAGACGATTTCCTGCCTGGCAGTCTCCATCTCTTCCTTGTGCCGCTCAATCTCTCCCAACAAATCCTCTTTCACCTCGGCCGGTGACTTTGGCCACACCTGCGAAGGTCTGGCAAAACCGTGCGTCCGCAAAACACCTTCCACCGCTTCCGCATCCTGCTTCATGCAGCAGACAACCAGGCACGCCATGTCCTTTCCTGCCGAAATCAGGGTGACGTCCACCTTCTCAATGTCCGGCGCGTCCTGTGCCAACACCTGGTAAACATCGTCCACCGCGCCGACACCCGACATCGTGCCGAGAATCACGGCCGCAGTCTTCGTCTGCGTCAGGTTCATCGGAATGTCAAGCTCCATCCACGGAACCAGGCTTTCGATACCATTTTCCAGCTTGAGGATCTCCGCCCGTTTTTCCGCTATCTGCTTATCCAGTGCCTGAATACGGGATGCCGTACGCTGAAGCGCGTCTCGCTTCGAGGCCATCTCTCCCATCACCTTCGCGTCAATCAAGGCCTTTCCCTCCAACGACGCAAAAAGTGATTTCTTTTCCGGAGCATAGACATCTAAAAGCTCCAACGCACGATCCGCCTGTGCCGCCGCCTTTTCAAAGCTGGCCCTGGCATTTGCCGTATCCATGTGGGCAAATCCCGCGTCACCTTCTAAAATGTCGCTGATCTCCATCAGACCGAGGCTCTGGATGCGTTCCAACACGGCTTTTCGGTTCTTTTTCATCGCGCAGATACTGACTCGCTGCATCTGCAATACCGCCATATTGTCCTCCTCCTCTTTCTAGCATTTTCAGTTTTTCACTGTATCAATTGCGACAATACCATGTCGATAGCCGCCTCTTCCTTCTGCGAGGCAAGCTCCTGCAGTGCCGCCACCTCTTTCTCGGTCACCTCGGCCGCCTCGGACTGCGCCTTTTCGCCGCTTTCTTTCGCGGCCTCCATGCTTGCATCCGAATGAGCCTTCGACGCTGCAATGCCGGAGGCTCTCTTCTGCTGTGCCGTTTCTTTGGCTTCTGTCAAAATCTGCTCGCACTTTTGTTCCGCCTCCCTGACAATGGTTTCCGCTTCGGCTTCTGCCTTACGGATTGTCTCAATGGTCTCTTCCACCATACTTTCCTCACCACCTTTTTCCATAAAAGTACACTAAATAAGAATAGCACAATTCATTTATTCAGTCCATACGTTTTTGTGATTTTTTTCGTCATTTTCCTGTACAATCGTCTCTATTTGTCGCATATAACTACCATTTTAATTCGTGCAACTTCCCTTCGAGGTTCATTCCGGCAAACCCGTTCTGACGTAACGCCTCATAGAGCACCACGGCCACCGAATTTCCCAAGTTGAGCGAACGGATGTCGCCAATCATCGGAATCCGTACGCAGTTTTGCGGATTTTCCACCAGCAGCGTTTCCGGAATCCCCGCGCTCTCCTTGCCGAACATGATATAACAGTCCGGCTCATACGCCACTTCCGTGTACACCTGCCTGGCCTTGGTCGTCGCCATATAAATCTTCGCCCCCAGATTCTTGCCTAGGAAGTCCTCGTAATTGACATAAGTCGTCACGTCCAAATCCTTCCAGTAATCCATCCCGGCACGGCGCAACGATTTCTCGTCCAAGCGAAACCCCAACGGCTCTATCAGGTGCAGACGCGTTCCCGTTGCCACACAGGTCCTGCCGATATTTCCCGTGTTGGCCGGAATCTCCGGTTCATACAATACAATATTTAACATGGTCACTTCATTCCTTTTTCATACTGCAATTTGTCAATAAATTTTTCCAATCTTGCCAGGGCGACCTTCAAATCCTCCAGCGAATACGCGTAGGAAATGCGAAGGAACCCCTCCCCGCACTCGCCGAACGCCGTCCCCGGCACGACCGCGATTTTTTCTTCATATAAAAGGCGGCTGGCAAATTCATCCGAAGTCATGCCGAACTTCCGGATGTCCGGAAACACGTAGAACGCCCCGAACGGCTCAAAGCATTCCAACCCCATCCTTTTAAATTCGTGCATCAAGAACCGCCTGCGCTGGTCGTAGGCCTTGCGCATCTCCTCCACCTCGTCCTCGCAATGACGCAATCCTTCAATCGCCGCGTACTGGCTGTTCGTCGGCGCGCACATGATGGCGAACTGGTGCAGTTTAATCATCTGCTTCATAATATTTTCCGGGCCGCAGCAATATCCCAGCCGCCAGCCAGTCATGGCAAAGCCTTTGGAAAACCCATTGATGACAATCGTCCTCTCGCGCATGCCCGGGAAACCGGCAATCGATACATGCTCCCCCTTGTAGCTCAGCTCGGAATAAATCTCATCAGAAAGCACGTACAAGTCATGCTCCAGCACGAACCTGGCAATCGGTTCCAAATCCTCCCTGGTCATGATGGCGCCGGTCGGATTGTTCGGGAACGGCATAATCAAAATCTTCGTCCGTTCGCTTATGTGCCGCTCCAAATCGGCCACCGTCAGCTTAAACTCGTTTTCATTTTTCAACTCCACGATGACGGGCTCCCCGTCCGCCATCACGGTACACGGCAGGTAAGACACGTAACTCGGCTGTGGAATCAACACCTCGTCACCCGGGTCGAGCATGCACCGCAAAGCCACGTCAATCGCCTCGCTGCCGCCGACCGTCACCATCGTTTCCTTTACCGGGTCGTACTCCACCCCTATCTTCCTATGTAAATAATTACAAATTTCCTGGCGCAGTTCCAAAAGTCCCGCGTTGGAAGTATAAAACGTGCGTCCCCGCTCCAACGAAAAAATACCTTCCTCGCGGATGCGCCACGGCGTGTCAAAATCCGGCTCGCCCACGCCGAGGGAAATCACGTCCTCCATCTCGCTCGCCAAGTCAAAATATTTGCGAATGCCGGAAGGCTTTACCTGGACTATTTTTTTTGATAACGGATTTTTCATCACGGTGTCACCAGCATCCTTTCCGACCCGGGCTTTTTCGCCATAATCGTGCCGTGGTCTTTATATTTTTTCAAAATAAAATGCGTCGCCGTACTGATGACGGACTCGCTGGTGGACAGCTTCTCCGACACAAATCGGGATACTTCCTTCAACGTCTTCCCCTCCAGCGTCACCAGCAGGTCATAGCCGCCGGAAATCAAATAGACGGAATTTACTTCCGGGTAATTGTAGATACGCTCCGCAATGCGGTCAAATCCCTGGTTTCTCTGCGGGGTCACGCGCACTTCGATTAGTGCCGTCACCGTCTCCACCCCCGTCTTGTCCCAGTCAATCATCGTGTGGTATCCGCAGATAATGTTTTCCTTCTCCATCTCGGCCACCTCGTTCGCCACCTCGGCCTCGTCAAGTCCTAAAAGTACGGCTAATTCCCCCAAATCAATCCGGCTGTTTTTTTCCAGGCTGTGAAGGATTTCATTTCTCATCTTCTCTTTTTCTTTCATTTCAACTCTACCTCTTTTCTTTCTATGATTTTTCTGTCTTGCTCCAACTCACGCTGCAAGAACCGCATCAACTCGTCCGGGACGGGACGTTCCAGATATCTTTGCTCCTCGCCGTTTATCATCACCCTTGCCGTTCCCGGAGTCGTCACGCCGAGCCGCGCGGCTCGGATTCCCTTCTGTTCCAATCTATTTAATAATGTCTCGGCCTGGTTCGTCAACAACAAAATGCATCCCGCCGAGGTCATCTGATAGGGATTTAATTGATAATACTCACAGATTTCAACGGTTTCCTGACAAATCCTGATTTTTTTCAAATCTATTTCCAGACCTATTTTCGCCGCCTCGCAAAGCTCCCACAGCGCGGCAAAGATTCCCCCCGAAGCCGCCTGCTGCATGGCGGAAATATGGCACTTGAAACTGTCATCTATTCCCTCGCTGACACTGCCTGACCGGCAAGCGTCTCCTTCACCGCAACTATTTTTCAGCACACGTCCTGATCCCGTTTCGCATGTCACTTGCAACATCCGCAGCGCGTCCATCTGGTTCAAATGTGTTTTCAGTCCATCCATTTGACGCAGGAATGCGGGAACGAACCGTTTCTCCAATGCTTCCCTTCGCTCCCCGGCAATCCGAAGACTTCCCTCCAACCCGGCAAAACCGCACAACACGATTTCCTGGCTCGCCTTTGCGTCCTGCATACGCACTAAACGTTTTGCCCGGCCGCGGACGGTTGCCGAAACAATCAGCCGCTCCACCGCCGGATTAACCTGCGCCTGAAAGCCCTCCAGTCTCAGGCCGGCAAGCCCGCATAACGCCTGCACTCTGCCCACCAAGGTTTGAACATCCGATTCCTCCGCCTTCATCGGAAACATTGCCTGCAATGTCACGCCGTGCGGCGCGCCGCCCCGGCACGCCACGTCCTGCATCGCCTGCAAAATGGCACATTCCGCCGCGAAAGCGTCCGTTCCGGCCACCGCCGCAAAAGCTTCGACCTCAAAACTGCCGTCCGCATTTTGCCTGGCCAGGCAGCGCTCCCCGGGCACCGGCGGCAGCAACCATTCGCCGTTCTCTTCATAAACGGCAAATCCCCTACGGCCATTGGCATCCTTCGCGCCATCGCCGTCCTTGAATCCCTTACGTTCCTTATATAGTTGTTTTTGCACAGACCGCCGCCACACGGTCTGCGACAAATTCCCGGCCTTCATCGCTTATATCAGGTAAGGAACTACCATGGTCAATACCATCGCCGCGATAATTACCAGAATCAGGGCGGATATAAGCCGCCGAAACTTCTTGTCATATAATTTCATGATTTTACTCCTTTCTAAACCACTCCAAACAACGGCGTGGAAAAGTACCGTTCCGCCGTGTCCGGCAATATCGTCACGACCGTCTTGCCTTTCCCCAGCTTCTTCGCCAGGCGGAGTGCCGCCGCCACGTTGGTTCCGCTGGAAATCCCGCATAGAAGGCCTTCCTTCTTCGCCAGTTCCTTGGCCGTTTTTAGTGCCTCCTCGTCCGAGATAATGACAATGTCCTCGTAAATGTTTTGATTGAGCACCTTGGGCACCACGCCGTCCCCGATCCCCATCTGAATATGGGTGCCGACCGCTTTGCCCGACAGTATCGCCGCATTTTCCGGTTCCACGGCCCATATCACGATGTCCGGATTCTGTGCCTTCAGCGTTTCCCCGACACCGGTAATCGTACCGCCCGTGCCGACCCCGGAACAAAAGCCGTCGATTGGCCCCGCCACTTGTTCCAAAATCTCCACCCCGGTACAGTGCCTGTGCACGCCGGGATTGGCCATGTTCTCAAACTGTTGCGGCACAAACACATGCGGATTTTTCACCGCCATCCGCTTCGCCCGCCTCATACATTCCTCGATGCATGCCCCGATGTCCCCGTTATCATGTACAAGCACCACACGCGCCCCATAATGCTCCACCAGGTACCTGCGCTCCACGCTGACGGAATCGGGCATGATGATGACCGTCTGGTATCCCCTCACCGCGCCGACAAGCGCAAGGCTGATTCCCTGATTCCCGCTGGTCGGCTCCACGATAATTGATTCACTGTCAAGGAGCCCTTCCTCCTCCGCCTTGCAAATCATGTTGTAGGCCGTCCGTGTCTTAATCGAACCGCCCACGTTGACACCCTCAAACTTCACCAACACGCGCGCCGACTCCGAATCGACCATTCTCTGCAATTCCACGAGCGGCGTGTGTCCGATTGCTTCCAATATATTTTTGCAAACCATAACCTCTATCCTTCCTGATTTACTTCCAATACTTAATTTATTTTTCTTGTTGCTAAAACATACGTCGTGCTTTTATATCGGCACTTATCGGCATTTCAGCAGTCCAATCAATCTTACCCTCGTAAATGCAAACAGTCCTGCTAATGACCCTATCTATGAATTGTATCAAAAAAAATTGCTTCTGTACAGAAAAAAATCACCATACCTTCTTTTTCTCAAAGGTATGGTGATAAACCGAACGCCCGCCGGCACCATGATGTCCATGAAAATAATGTCAAACTTCGGCTTGTGTGATAGAATATGTCCATCATTCTCCATAAACTATTTCATTAACCATTTTTGCATTGGTTAATGAAAAAATGGCTTTATTACAAGATTTTCTTTATAAATTCATTAACCAAATCATTTTTCATTAACCGTTTTTTGTTCTTTTACTAATATCCAGTTAGAATGCTGTCTACTCTCAGAATCCCGAATGATTACTCCGCCTTTTCTCAACTGAGTAAGAAAAGAAAGTATTTTTCTATCTTTCTGCTCGTCAGACATCGTATTGGGAAGTTTGTCAGATAACAAAACTCTTATCTGTTGTTTATTCGCTTTTCCAAACTGCTGAATATAGTCTATAATCATGTCTTGATAATATTTATTATTAAATCCTTTATTTTTTATATACTTCGCCTTGTCATCATCAGACTTAGCAAGCGGCGCAGCCAGATACAAATTACTTGCCCGTCCCTCGACTAAATTATGCTTCCTGAGATGTGCTATAGCATCCTTCGGTAGTTTATTTCCCTTTTGAACTTGATCTAACAAGTATACTGTCACAAGATCCAAATTATCATTATCATGTAACAGATAAGTATACTTTTCATCTATTTCATGGCCATACACCGCCACTTCGACTTTATCCCTCTGTGTCAAATCATAGTCCGGCAACGGAAAGAATCTCTCCCGTTGGATATTAAATACCCTACGAATTCCCGTCGTCTCCGTATCGATCATCTTAAAACGAACCATCGCATCTGCCAATAATTGATTTCGATAAAAGGGAGATGTATAACTTGGTCGCAAAACGGCCTCAACATTCTCCGGAATAAATGAGCCGGGATTCGTTAAAATTAACTTATCCTCAAATTCATTCACATAAATTCTCCCTCCTATGCTGTAATCGGAATGAGCGATGCAATTATTAAGAAGCTCCCTTAGCACCCATGTATCAAACTGTTTGACTTCTTGTGGAAACAGTGTCATCTGATCTGGCATATAACGATAGGTAAGATTGCGAATATTCACCATAATCCGATCACTTAATGTAATAAACGGTATTTTAAATATCTTGTAATCCTTTATCATTTTCTTTGAATCGTATATACGCCAGGATGCTTCCGGCATATTCTGCATCAGATAATCATATTTTTCATCCCCAAGTAAGAGCATTGCTGCATTTGTAATCCCCCATGAATTACCAGTTTACGCGCCTCAAGAAATTCCTCGTTTGACAACAAATCTACTTCTGCCGATACATGTTCATCATCAATCTTTTCCTTAAATTTCGCACGCGCGATTGCGATGGCATCTTTGTTCAAATGCTCGATTGTCGCCCCTTTTACAAACTGTTTTGACCAGTCCCGAAATGTCTGCCGCCTAATACGCTCCCTCTTCTCTTGTGAAAGAGGAACCAATGATTCTCCCTCTCTAGCATACTCCTGGTTCTTCCATGCAGTCGGCACGGCCGTAATTGCCGCTGGAATTTGAAACATGACCACTCTCCGAACTTCTCCAGAAATCATGGGGTACACTTCATGAACATCAATAAAAGACATACCGCCGGAAACATTTTGAGAAATCTCATATTTTAAGGTTCTTAACCCCTCTGTATTTCTATAATTCGAACCAACAATTTCTCTGTTCTTATTGCAAACACCAAAAATCAGCCAGCCATACTGCAGCGACCGCAGGTTTGCCTCATTACTAAGCGCAGAAAAATACTGACCGATTTTTTCCTTATCATAATCTTTGCCCGCCTCTTTGAACTCTACAACTTCATCCTCCCAGTTTTCAATTAAATCCCTAAGCAGATTCTCCATTTCTTTTTGTTTCTTTTTCTTGTATTCTACAATCTCCATGTCAAGCCCCCACATTTACAACATTATTTGCATTCCATTCTTAAAATTATATCATGGGCAAATAACCGCTTCAACAATCTACCTCATCTCATTTTATCACAGATTCCTATCTTTGGGTATCAAAAACCCCTCTGTACAGAATAAATTTTCAATGCTATAATTATGTGGAAATTGCACTAAACAAGCTCATAGTAAGGAGGAAACGCATATGAACCCCACTGTAAGTATTATTGTCCCCATATACAATGCGGAAAAATACCTGAACCGCTGTATTGACAGTATTTTGAATCAGGAATATTCTGATTTTGAGTTGATTTTGGTAAATGACGGGAGCAAGGACGCTTCCCCGCAGATTTGTGACGAATATGCCGCCAAGGACGCGCGGGTTCGCGTCATCCACAAGGAAAACACCGGTGTCTCCGACACCCGTAACATCGCCATCGACCACGCGACGGGCAAGTACCTGCAATTTTTGGACAGCGACGACTGGATTACCCCCGATGCCACCAAGCTATTGGTACGCACCGCCGAAGACTACCACTGCGACATGGTCATCTCCGATTTCTACCGCGTCGTCGGCGAACATCTGGCACATAAGGGCGACATCGAGGAGGACGGCGTGATGACGCTGGAAGAGTTTGCCGCCCACATGGTGGAAAATCCGGCAGACTTCTATTACGGCGTACTTTGGAACAAGCTTTTCCGCCGCGACATCGTGGAGGAACACCACCTGCGCATGAACACGGAAATCAGCTGGTGCGAGGACTTCATGTTCAATCTGGAATATTTCCGCCACGCCAAAGTATTTTACGCGTTGCAAGTGCCGATTTATTACTATGTGAGGACGAAGGGTTCCCTTGCCAGCCAGGGCATGAGCATCAGCAACACCGTGAAAATGAAATTGATGGTTTTTGAATATTATAATAATTTTTACAAGCAGGTACTGACGGAGGAGGACTACGAGGCCAACCGCCACCAGGTCTACCGTTATTTCATGGACAGTGCCAGTGACGGCTTCGTGTTGCCCGTGCCCTTGCCCGGTACGCACAAGTTGGGCAACGAACGTTTAAGCCTCCGCCCGGAATCCATTACCGGGGAAGGGATGCTCGTCACGGCTTACCGCGAACGGAAGCTCCTGGAGCGTCATTTGGAGACGGTCGCTTTAAAGAACAACCTGACTTTGAACGACACGTTGTTGATTTTATACTTGTCGGAAACAAACCACGCCGTTTCGCAAAAGGAAATCGCCGACTGCCTCGGCATCTCCCGCAACGCCCTGCTCCTTTCACTGGGAAGACTGGCCGTTAAAAACCTTGTTTCCACTTCCGATTCGACATCCAAAATTCCTTTGGGAAAGGCTGAAAAAACAGAGAAACTCGAAAAAAATGAAAAAACGGAGCGAAACGAAAAATCCGAAAAACTGCAAACCTACAACCTGCTCGCGGGTGCCGATTCCGTCCTTAAAGACATCGCGGACGCGCGAGGAGATTATGAAAAAACGCTCTTTTTGGGCTTTACCGAGGAAGAAATCGCCGCCTACCAAAAATTTGCAATGCAAATCGGAAAAAACACACTGGACGCGTTGTCATAAATCGAGTAGGGAGGATTTTTCCCCTACTCGTCGCGCCGGGATAGGCTGCGTAAGCAGCATATACCTTTCTGTCCCGTGTGCATAAAAAGGTGTGCGCCAATCAAGACGTACACCTTTTTTCTTTATTCATGCCGCAACGCGTCAATCGGGTTCATATTCGCCGCCTTCACGGACGGAACCATGCCGAACACCACGCCAATCAAAGTGGAGAACGCCACCGCCACCGCGATGGCCGGTCCGCTGATGGCCACCGGAGCCGACGAAATGCCCGAGATGACATAAGCCAGTATGATGCCCACGATGATGCCAAGAATCCCTCCCATCAATGTCAGTACCGCCGCCTCAGTCAAAAATTGTACCAGAATCTTGGACTTTTTCGCCCCCAGCGCTTTCTTCAAACCAATCTCGCGGGTACGCTCCGTCACGGACACCAGCATGATGTTCATGACTCCGATACCGCCTACCAACAAGGAAATGCTGGCAATCCAAATCAGTTGCTGGTTTGTCGCGTTACTCAATTCCTGCAATTGGTTGGCCTGCTCAAGCAAGTCCTCGCCCTTATAGCGAATCGTGTCATCCGACACCGTCAAATAAGCGTTCAAAACCGCCGCCGACTTTTCTCCCGCATCCGTCATGGCATCCGTGCTCACTGCCTGCACCACCAGATTTTGCGGTTCGTCAAACCGGTAAATAATAGGCCACACCGTATCCGGCACGCAAACGACGCCGCTGGAACTATTGGACATATAACGGTAATAGTCCTCCATCGAATTGATGACCGGCTGCGCGGTCGCCTTCTTGCTAATCAAGCCAATCACGGTAAACGGCTCACCCTTTATCTCGATGGTCTTTCCGATGGGATCCGTCCCCGAAAACAGATTGGAAGCCGCTATTTTATCCAGCAACACGACCTTACGGTAGTCCGCAAAATCCTTTTCCACAAATCCGCGTCCCTTGGTCACCTGATACCCGTACACGTCAAAATAATTCGCGTCCACACCGAGTATCGTCCCACCGGTCAGCGTCTGCACACCGTTTGACACGGCATCGTATTCATTTCTCGTATAATAGAGGGAGGCCTCCGCCACCTCGTCCAAGTCCCTGATTTCCTCCAGCACCTCTGACGAAATCAGCGGAACGCCGTCCGGCGGCGACTGGTAACTCAAATCCAGCGTCCATTCGCCCTGGTAAAGCTGTATGTTCACCGCATTATTCCCCGAGCCTACAAGGTTTTCCTTAATCTGCTCATTTGTCCCCTTAATCGTGGACACGATGGCAATAATGGAACCGATACCGATAATGATTCCCAGCATCGTCAATATGGACCGCAGCTTGTGATCCCACACTCCCTGAAATGCCAGTCTTATGTTTTCAAGCATGAGACCACCTCCTAATAATATTCATACAAGGAGTCGACCGTTTCCGTCTTGGCTCCTTCTTTTACATTTTTGCCATAAGGGAAGGCAATTTCGTCCTCCTGCGCCAATCCGGACACGATTTCATAACTGCCATACACAATCTTTCCCACTTCCACGTACTGCTTGGTCAATCGGTCGTTCTCGCCTTTCTTGTAGACATAGTACTGATTTCCCTCTTCCCGGACAAACGCCTGGTCCAGATAAAGCTGGTCGTCATAATTCGTGGAAGTCATGCCGTCCACGGAAAGATTCACGCCCTCTCCGTTTCGCAAGTCGGCATCACCCTTGATGACTGCCGTAAACGGATAATAGGACATGTTTGCATTATCTCCGTAATAACCTTGTATCGGGGAAAGGCTTACGCCCGTAACCGTCGCCTCGTATGACGCGCCGGTCATCCAGGATGACACCGTAATCGGCATCCCGACCGGCAGCTTATCCAACGCCGTCTCCGCCACGGTTCCCGTGATATAGAAGCCTTCCTCGCCCACCACGCTAATCAGCGGACTTCCCTGCAGCTTCGCCGTCTCCTCGTCCAAAACGCTTTTCACCGTGCCGTCCACGGTACTGGTCACGACGCCGTTGTCCATCTTCTTCTGCAATTTCCGAAGCTCCAATTCCGCCGTTCTTTTACTCAAATCCAATTCCTTCAGTTGTTCTTCCTTTTCCTGAATGGAGCGTTGTATTTCCTCATAACTCGGCCCCATCGGAACATCCGGTTCCATCGGCTCGTCGTCGCTTTGCGGCACCCGTCCGTCAAGCGTCCATGAATAAAGGATATATGACGGATTCTGTGCGTCATCCACCACCTCGAACACGTATACCGCCTGACTGAACAAGACGCCCGACATAAAGGATGCGTCCACGCTCACTCCCGGCGCGCACAAGAAACGATAGGGGTTCTCGGCACTTCCGTCCGCCTCTTCCTGATTGTAAGCCTGGGAATCCGACGAAATCATGCCAAGGATCTCCTTGCCGCGCAATTCTTCCGGAAACGGTGTCCCGATTGCCGGCTGTGTCGGATTTCCATTTCCTCCCGGCGTATCCGTTCCGCCCTGAGAGGGATTGTCGCCCCCCTGGTTGTTGCTGCCGTTGTCTGGCGTACCCGAATTACCACCATCTCCCGGCTGATTTGCATCTCCGCCCGCGGAACCCGTATTGTCACCATTTACGGTCGAACCTTGATTCCCACCGGACGTGCCAGAATCACCGCCTGGTACGCCATCTCCGCCAGACGTACCGTCACCGGTTCCCGACTGGTTCCCATCTTCTGGCAAACCATCGCCATTCGGCTGTCCTGCTGCGGACAGCGTCGTAAACCCATAACTCTCCCGGCCGGTTTTCACATTGCGAAACGTGCCATCGTCCAATGCCGCCCGCCCCGTCGAGGCCGGGCTCATCCCGCGCAGCTGCCTGATTTCCTCCTGCACCGAGCGCATCTGAAGGCCAAGGCCTTCAATCTCCATCTGCTTCATTTCCAATTCCAGCGACAGCAGGGTCGTGTCATAGGCAACCAACGGGTCACCGGTTTTTACCATGTCGCCTTCGTTTACAAACACCTGCGTGATCGTCAATGTATCGTCACAATAAATGTCCTGGTTCATGTTCGTCGTGACGTTGCCATAGTCGGAAATCTCCGAATTTCCCCAATAGCCGCCCTGGCTCATGTTGCTCACCAGGCACACTTTCACCGCGTCGCCGCCATTTTTCAGCGCGAAGAAAATGCCCGTTCCTGACAAAGCGACCACCAAGACTACCGCCACCACGATAATCACTATCTTTTTACTCTTCGCCTTCAAACTGCGTTTCCTCCTCCCCGCCGGCATATTCTTCCCAAACGGCATCCCCGCCGTCCTCTTCCTGCACGTCTCTCCTTCCGGCCGAGACCTTGACCCCGTTCATGCCGCTTAATATTCCGTCTCGAATCATCATGACCCGCTTCGCATGGGAAGCGATTTCCGCGTCATGCGTAATCATGATGACCGTCATCCCTTCCTTGTTCAGCTTGCCAAACAACTCCATGACCTGCCTTCCCGATGCGGAGTCAAGTGCTCCCGTCGGCTCATCCGCCAAAAGGATGTCCGGGTTGGTCACGATGGCGCGGGCAATCGCCACCCTTTGCTTCTGCCCGCCGGAAAGCTGGGTCGGCTTGAAATCCACACGGTCGCTCAAGCCCACTTTCTCAAGAGCCTTCTCCGCCCGTTCCAGACGCTCCCTGCGCGAAACTCCGGCATATAAAAGCGGCAACGCCACGTTGTCACGCGCCGTCTGCTTCGGCAAAAGATTGAACGTCTGAAACACGAAGCCAATCGACTGGTTGCGAATCTGCGACAGTTCATTGTCACCGCAATCCTTCAAATCATTTCCATTTAACTGGTACGTCCCCGATGTCGGAATGTCCAGGCAGCCGATAATGTTCATCAGCGTCGTCTTTCCCGAACCGGACGGACCCATGATGGCCACGTACTCGCCCCGCTCCACGTGGAGCGTCACGTCCTTGAGTACCGGAACCACCATTTTGTCCTGCATATAATCCTTAAAAATGTGGTCAAGTCTGAGAATCATAAGCCGCCCTCCGTTCCGGCCGCGCCGTCTTCCGGTTCGACAATACCTTCGCCGCCCGAAGCACCGCCCTCCGTTCCGTCAAGAGGCATCACGCCGCCCGCGTCACCGCCGCTTATATCCACGTCGCCCATGTCGCCGCCGTTCATGTCCACGTCTCCCATGTCGCCGCCATTCATATCCACGTCTCCCATGTCGCCGCCATTCATGTCCACGTCTCCCATGTCGCCGCCCATGTCCATGCCGCCCATAGGCATGGAGCCGTCATTCTTATAAACCGTCGCGCCTCTCTTGCAATCCTCGCTCGGCCATACGATATAATCCGTCGGCTTCAAGCCGTCTAAGATCTCATACGTGTCCATCTCCGCGTCATACTCGCCGACCTTGATCTGGCGTTTCTCCAGCTTGTCATCTTTGCCTGCCGCCCAGACATAAGCACTGCCCTCCGGATCCACGATATATCCGCTCATCAACCACATGCCGTTGTCCTCGCTGTCCTGCCCCAGGTTCGGCTCAATATACACATGCTGTCCCAACATCAGTCCGTCACTGGAATCCAATGTCACGTAAAACGGATACTTGGAAGCCTGCATGCTGTTATCGCTGCCATAATACATGGACTGGTTGGACGACTCCGGCTTTTCCGTGTCGATGGATTCTATCATGCCCGACCAAACCAGGTTCTCGTCCACCCTGGAATGTACGATGACCTGCATGCCCGGAACCAGATTGCCAATGTTCTGCTCGCTAATCGTGCCCTTGACACGGTATTTTCCCGTGGCAAGAATGCTCATGAACGGCTGCTGCTCCCCGGTATAATTGTCATAGGTCGGATTCTCATTAATCTCCTGCACGATGCCGCTAATCGTGGAATTCACGGTCGAGGACTCCAACGACTTGCGAATCCGCTCGATTTCCATCTGCTTTACCTTATAATTATACTCCTCCTGCTTGACATTCGTCTGCAGGCTCTGTATCTGCGTCGTATAAGACAACTGCTCACTGGACGGAGCCGATGCCTTCTCCTTGTTCAATGCCGAAATCTGGCTGTTCAAGTTACTGATGCTGTTCGAGATACGCTCGAGCTCCAAGTTGGCCTGCTCCAGATTCATGCTGATTTCATCCGTATCATAGGAAAACAACGGAGTCCCAACCTCCACGGTCTGTCCCTTTTCCACAAAGATCTCCTTCACGGTCTGTCCCGACGTCAAGTTAATCTTCAGCGTGTCCTGCGCCTCCACGACTCCCGAAAACCGATTCTGCGTTCCCAGTCCCGTACCGGTAAGCATGCCCACCGAGTCCGCATACAATACATTTTCACCGGACGCATCGCCGCCTCCCGCCACTTTCCAGATGCCAAACGCCACGGCCGCGACCACCACGACCACGATTACGCCAATCACTACCTTTGTCTTCATCGGCATTTTGCCCTTGGACTTGCCCTTCTTCGTTGTATCCTTTTTTTCCACCGCTTAAACCCTCCTACCTGATTATGTAGCTTTTCCATCGTTATTCCTATAATAGCATCATCCCCCCATGAAAGTAAAGTTGAATCAGGGAATCTTTAAAAAAGATTAAGAAAAAAGGTTACAATTCACACACTGCGCTGGCGCAGTGCTGAATTGTAACGAAAAAATCACAGAAACATCGTCATATAAACCGGCAGGTATGTGACTCCATTCTCCACCTGCAAATCCTTGGTATAAATAACTCAACTTTCCCACCAGTAAATCCGGTGTAGAAGCTTGAACCTTCAAGCAAAATAAAGAAATAAATTGGTGCATTGACATTAAAATAGCACCCAATCTTTGGTATAATAAGATCACCACAACCTAT
>CATLEQ010000021.1 GCA_949915905.1 uncultured Lachnospiraceae bacterium
ACAAGGCACTGTACGAGTTGGATACGGATGAGAAGGGGTTTGAATGGATTAACAAAGACGACACCTTCCGCAGCATATTCAGCTTCGTAAGGCATTCGAAGGATAATAAGAAGAATTTGTTGTTTGTTTGCAATTTCACGCCGGTGGAGCGTCCGGACTATCGCGTGGGCGTGCCGCGAAGGAAGCAGTTTAAGCTGGTGCTTGACAGTGACAATCCGAGGTATGGCGGGAAGGGCGTCTATCGTCCGCAGATGTACAAGCCGGAAAAACAAGAGTGCGACGGACAGAAGTATTCCTTCGCGTATCCATTGCAGCCGTATGGTGTGGCGGTATTTGAGTTTTAAGACTGTTACTTTTCATCCGGCTGTGAATAGTAATTTAAGACTTGCAGGCTCCCCCTCATTGGGGGGAGTCTTTTGCGTCTATCACCGCTTCCTTTACCATGTCCTCCAATGTATTTTTATCGCGCACCCCGTTCGCCGCCGCGATTGGTTTTGACTTCCAAAATACGACATAGGTCGGCACGATTTCCACCTCGAACTTTTGTGCCAGGTCCTTGGATTCTTCTATGTTAATCTGGCAAACGTTCATCCAGAAGTCATTTTCCCTTGCCAGTTCTTCCAGTACGTCCTCCATCATCGCGCATTTCGCGCACCATTCGGCATAGAATTCGACCAAAACCGGTTTTTTTGCCATGAGCACTTCTTGCGTATAATTTGCCGAAGTCACTTTCCGTTTCATAACCCGCACCTCTACCTTTTTCTACAAGGGTCATCAGGATTCAGCATCCGATAGACTTCGGCGAATATCCTCTGTAATTTGAGCAGCTTTCGATTCCATTCAGGCTTGCAATATAGCGTTTCGCAGACATATTGTTTCCATGTTTTCCGTCTTCTCATGCCATCTTCCTTTACAAATTCAAGGTGCCGCCGAAACCCCGCCTTGAAAAACGCCCTTTCACCTCTATCATATGCCGGTGTCCTCAAGAGGGTGCGTTGTCTTATGAAAAATACATTTATGGATGGGATTTCCCTTTGCCGAAAATTTTTCCTCGTACTCGGTCATGACGTTTCCCTGGTTCATCGTTTCATCGTGGTGCAGGTCACGGGTGACCGCCAAAATCTCCCATCCCGCTTCTTTTGCCTGCTGTAGCGAAAAATCAAACAGTCCCACGTTGTCCGTTTTAAATTCCACCTCGCCGCCAGGCGGAAGCACCTTGCCAAATACGGTTAGAAATTCTTTCGAGACGAGGCGTCTTTTGGCATGTTTGGCCTTCGGCCATGGGTCGGAAAAATTCAAATAGATTTTCGCCACCTCGCCCCCGGCGAAAACGTCAGCCAAATGATTGGCATCCATGCAGATAAAGCGGATGTTGGCAAGATGCGCCTCTAATGCGTCATACCGCTCCACCGCCCGCAAAAGGACGCTGGAGTACCGCTCAATCCCGACATAATTTATCTCCGGATGCAATTCTGCCATTTTCATCAGGAATTGTCCCTTTCCCATTCCGATTTCGATGTGAACAGGCCGTTCATTTCCAAACACGTCCTTCCAATTTCCCTTCCATTTTTCCGGCTCGTTTACGACCGCCGCATGAGCCGAAATCACGCCGTCGGCCCTTGGTATATTTCTTAGTCTCATCGTTTCGTTCCTATCCTTCTAATATTCTGTCAATCTCGGTAAAGTCAATAAACAAATCCTGATAGATATTGACTTTAATGGTAGAATCGAAAGAATATTGTATATTGAGCATATCTCCTTCAAAATAGTTGACCGTCACTGTTTTTCGGCGAGGATCCACAATCCAATACTCACGAACTCCGGTGTTTTTATAATAATATGGCTTGCGTATATAGTCGTCCGCCGGATTTCCCGGGGACACGATTTCGATAATAAAATCGGGTGCGCCATTGCAACGCTTCCCATCCAACTTATTCTTGTCACATACGACCATGATGTCCGGCTGTACAATGACAAGGGGGGTATCGCTCAATTTCACGTCAAACGGGGCATGAAACACTCTGCATGATCCGTTTTTTCCTTTGAAATAGTTATTGAGCAGAGTGGACAGCTCCATGGAGATTGTCTGATGCTCTTGTGACGGACTGGCCATGTCGTAGACGATTCCGTCAAAAATCTCAACCCTTACGTCCTCTGGAAGAGTCTCGTACTGTTCTAACGTGATACTCTTTGGCTGTGGCTGTAATGCTGGCATGCTCCCACCATCCTTTTCGTGTTTTTATCATAGTATATCCCACGATTCCAAAAGTTTCAATACCCGTGAAGGGGAATGAATAGTCTTCCTTTGTTTACTTGTTACTTTTTATAATCTGGCGGCATGCGAAAAACTGTTGAAATTTGACAAGAATTGTTTTTCGTTCTTGAAATTTTTTTAAAAAGTAGTATGATATAGGTCGGTGAAAAGATTGTTACAAAAATTACACTAAGGGAGGGCGTTATCGTGGACTCTATTGTAAAGAAGCTGACCGAGATAGAATCTGCCGCGTCTGCCATCGTGAGTCATGCCGAATCGCAGAAGGAAGCCCTGGAACGCGAGTACCAGGCCAAGCGCAAGACATTTGATGAAAAGGTAGAGCGTCAGACCATGGCGCACGTGGAGGAAATCCGCGGCGAACTGGAACAAAACCTGAAAAAGCTATCCGTCGGCCACGAAAACAGCAGTGATGACTCGATTGCGGCATTGAGAAAAGATTTTGAGGAATCGCATACCCAGTATGCGAGGGATATATTAAAACGGATAACAGAGGTATCGTGATGGGAAATCTACTAACTTACAGCGGAATCGTGACCAAGCTTCATGCGATGGAGGCGAAGCTTCTGACCCCGCAGGATTTTGAGGAGATTGCCGGCCTGCGCAGCGTTCCGGCCGTCATTGTCTGGCTGCGTGATAATGGATTCTATCCTTTTGTCCTGGATGATTTGACCGACGAGCATTTGCACCGAGGAGACATTGAAAAGCTGTTGGTTACCCAGCTTTACTACGATTATATGAAGATATACCGTTTCTGCGGATTGGAACAGCGGAAGTTCCTTGACTTGTACATCATGCGTTATGAGACGGACTTGATTGACTATTGCCTGCGCATTGTCATCAACCATTATCAGGAACCGTTTGATTTGAACTATAAAAAGGACTTTTTTGACCGCTATTCCCAGATTTCCATTGAGAAGCTGATTACCTCGCGCACGACCGACCAACTAATTGAAAACCTGAAGGATACGGAGTATTACCAGCCCTTGCAGGCACTTCGGGAGAAGGCGGGAATCACGCTTTTTGATTATGACCTGGCACTGGACCAGTATCGTTTCCATAAATTATGGAAGAGCCGGAAAAGCATCTTGAATAAAACCGAAAAGGAGATTTATACGAGAAGCTACGGCTCCAAGATAGACCTGCTCAATCTGCAGTGGATTTACCGGGCCAAGAAATATTACCACATGGAGCCGGTGGACATTTACAATATGCTGGTACCGGTTCATTTTAAACTTTCCACTGACTTGGTAAAGGAGCTCGTGGAAGCACCTACGCCGGAAGACCTTTCGAATGTCATGCAGAAGGTCTCTTACATGAAACATCCGGATTCCTTGCAGCACCTGACGATTGAGCAAATTTATCGGAAGTGTTTGAAACAGCTCTATGTCGCCGATGCCAGACGCAATCCGTATTCGATTGCCTCCATTTACTCTTATTTGTGTCAGAAGGAGGAGGAACTGGATCGGCTGACCGCCGCCATAGAGTGCGTGAGGTATGGATTGACACCAAGTGAAACATTGGCGCATTGTGGAATCCAGGTGTAAAGGTATATATGTCATCCCGCCCGGATGCGGACATGACTTGTGATGAAAGGGATGCGATTGATTGGAGGAACAATTCAATGATTGTAAAAATGAAATTTATCAACATTTCTGGTCCCAGAAATGACATCGACCGCGTGACGGACCGCTATCTGTCCAAGTATGAAATACAGCTTGAGTCAGCCTTGTCCGAGTTGAAGACGGTCGACAACCTGCGACCGTTCGTGGAGGCCAACCCTTATCGGGACGCGCTCTCCCAGGCGGAACAGTTCGTGGGATACTTGGAAGATGCGGACAAGGTCACGCCGGATGAGAAATCGACGCTTAATGAAATGTTCGAGCTCGTTCGAAACATTTCGGAAGAGTATCAGAACCTGCAGGATAAAAAGGGAAAATTACAGGCCGACATTGACGACATGCGCAGCCGCCAGCAGGTTATCGCCCCGTTTCGGCCGCTGGACTTTGACTTGCAGGACGTTTTAAGTTTTAGGTTTATCGCTTATCGTTTTGGAAAGCTTCCGCTGGAATATTATCATCGGATGCAAAAGTATTTGGATGATAACTTGAATGCAATTTTTATAGAGGGTGAACATGATGACAGCTTTGTTTACGGCGCGTATTTCGTTTCGCCGGGAGAATCCGTCCGTATTGACACGATTTTCCGTTCCCTGCACTTTGAACGGATTTCGTTCGACAAAGAGTATCACGGCACCCCGTCGGCCGCCTACTTAAAACTGGAACGGGAGATCGGAAAGACCACGTCCCGGATGGAGGAAGTGGAAGCGGAAGTGACGGCCTTGTTGAACAAGCACGCCCCCCAGCTCGTCGCCACGAGAAACCGTCTGGAAGAGCTTGCCAACAATTTTGACGTTCGTAAGATGGCGGCCCGCATGGGCGAGAGCCAGGATGATTCCTACATTCTCTGCGGATGGATGTCGGAGGACGACATCGAAAAATTCCAGGAGGAATCCAAGGATGACGAAAATATTTTCATCATGGTGGAGGACGACCGTGAATCCTATTTCGGAACGCCGCCTACCAAGCTGAAAAATCCGAAGCTTTTCAAGCCTTTCGAGATGTATGTGCAGATGTACGGCCTGCCCGCCCACGACGAGATGGATCCGACCATGTTGGTGGGACTTACCTATTCCTTCATCTTCGGCGCCATGTTCGGCGACGTGGGACATGGACTTTTGCTATTCCTGGGCGGAGGACTGTTGTATTTGAAAAAGAAAATACCGCTTGCGGGCATCATTTCCTGCGCGGGTGTTTTCTCCACGATTTTCGGGTTCCTTTTTGGCAGCATTTTTGGATTTGAAGACATTATAGAGCCACTATGGCTGCGACCCATTGAGCATATGACGACATTGCCGTTTATCGGCAAGCTAAACACTGTGTTTGTCGTTTCCGTGGCGTTCGGCATGGGAGTCATCTTGTTCGCGATGATTTTGCACATTGTCATGGCCGCGAAAAACCACGACGTCGGTTCCACCTGGTTTGATTCAAACGGCGTGGCGGGTCTCGTGTTTTATGGGGCAATCGTGACCACCATCGTACTTTTCATGACCGGCCACAGCGTGCCGGCCGCATGGGTCATGGTGATCATGTTCGTACTTCCGTTGCTCTTGATTTTGTTCAAGGAGCCTTTGACGAAGGCCATTACCAAGAGCTCGGAAAAAATGGAGGAAAGCAAGGTCATGTTCCTGGTTCAGGGTATTTTTGAACTTGTGGAAGTCCTGCTCAGCTATTTCTCCAACACGATTTCCTTTGTGCGTATCGGCGCGTTTGCCATCAGCCACGCCGCCATGATGGAGGTCGTACTGCAGCTTTCCGGCGCGGAGCAGGGCAGCCCGAACTGGATCGTGGTCGTGCTGGGAAATCTTTTCGTATGTGCCTTTGAAGGCCTTATCGTCGGCATCCAGGTTCTGCGTTTGGAATATTACGAACTGTTCAGCCGTTTTTATAAAGGCTCCGGACGGGCATTTACACCTTATAGTAACAAGCGCGGAAAAACCAAAAAGGCCGCCGCGAAGCATTAACTTGGGCGGTAGATTTCATCGACCGTGAGTATAACTAAAAACATTTATTTAAATCAAGGGAGGAATTTATTATGACACTCGCAACGAAACTCATCTTAATTGCAGCCTTAGTATTAAGCATCATCGTTCCATTTGGTTATTTCTTTTTGGGAGAGAAAAACAAGAAACGTTATAAGAGAAGCATCGGGGCAAACGCGTTCTTTTTCTTCGGCGCGCTCGCCATCGCGTCCATCATGATGCTTGGCGGACCTTCCGTACAAGCGGCCGGTGAGGAAGCGGCGGCAAGCCTTTCTACCGGACTTGGTTACATCGCGGCCGCACTGGTTACCGGTTTATCCTGTGTCGGCGGCGGCATCGCCGTTGCAAGCGCGGCAAGCGCGGCACTTGGCGCGCTGAGCGAGGACGGCAGCATTTTTGGTAAGTCCATGATTTTCGTGGCCATGGCGGAAGGTGTGTGTCTGTACGGACTGATCATCTCCTTCATGATTCTGGGACAATTATAAGATGAAAATGTATCTGATCAGTGATAATGTCGACACCTATACGGGAATGCGCCTGGCGGGCGTGGACGGCGTGGTCGTCCACGAGCGCGAGGAGCTTCGGGAGGCAATGGAAAAAGTATTGCATGACAAAAGCATCGGCATCGTACTTTTGACGGAAAAATTCGGCCGGGAATTTCCAGACATCCTTGACCGTTTCCGTCTGGAGCAAAGCATCCCCCTCTTGATTGAGATTCCCGACAGGCACGGAACCGGCCGCAAAAAGGACTTTATCACTTCTTATATCACGGAAGCAATTGGATTGAAACTATAGGAGGGTTCTTATGACTCTGGATGAAAAAATCGCACATTTGCAAGCCGCCTCCATGGCGGAGGCGCGTGCAGAGGGGAATTCCATCATTGATTCCTACCGTGACGCTCTGGAAAAGGTTTTTCAGGAACACAAGGAAGAAATGATTCAGCAGTCCGAACTGCGCATCCGTTCGGAAAAAATCAACACCCGCCAGCAGCTTAGCCAGGCCGCGGCCAAGGCGCAATTGGAATTGAAACGCCAGTACGGCAAGGTCGCGCAGGAACTCAAAGACCAGGTCTTTGAAGAGGCGAACGTGTTGGTGCGGGAATATATGAAGACCGACGAATATATAGATTTTATGGCGGCATGCATCCGCAAGGCCCTTGCCTTTGCCAACGGAGAGCCTGTCACGATTTACATCAATCCGACAGACGTTTCCCACAAGGATGCCTTGGAAGCGGAGACGGGCACCAGCCTTACCGTCAGCAAGGAAGACTTTGTCGGCGGCATCCGCTGCGTCATCCGCGGGCGTAACGTCTTGATTGACAACTCGTTCAAGACGCAGCTGCGCAACGAATACGATAACTTTATGTTCCGGGGAGGTGAGGGCATTGTATAATACTGGTACGATTTATGGTGTCAACGGCCCCGTCATCTATCTGAAGGGTAACACCGGGTTTAGAATGGCCGAGATGGTCTACGTCGGCAAGGAAAAGCTGGTCGGCGAGGTCATCGCGCTTGACAAGGATATGACGACGATTCAGGTATACGAGGAGACTTCCGGGCTGCGGCCGGGCGAAGAGGTGGTTGCGACCGGAGGCGCGGTTTCGGTGACACTTGCGCCCGGCATCCTGAATAATATTTTTGACGGAATTGAACGCCCGCTGGAGCGTATCGCCGAGGTCGGCGGTGCCTTTATCACCCGCGGTGTCAGCGTGGACTCCCTCGACCGCACGAAGCTGTGGCCGACCCACATTACCGTGTCCGAGGGCGATTACCTGCACGGCGGCACGATTATCGCGGAGGTGCCGGAGACGCGCGCCATCCTGCACAAATGCATGGTTCCGCCGGACGTGGAAGGCACCGTGTTAAGCGTCGTTCCCGACGGAGACTATACGATTGACGACGTGTTGGTCACTCTTCGTTTAAATACCGGTGAGACGAAAGAGCTTACCATGACCCAGCGTTGGCCGATTCGCGTGGCAAGGCCGACGCACCATCGTTTTTCGGCATCCGTACCGCTGGTCACCGGACAGCGTATCATCGACACGATGTTCCCGATTGCCAAGGGCGGTACTGCCGCCATCCCCGGCGGGTTTGGAACCGGAAAGACCATGACGCAGCACCAGATTGCAAAATGGTCCGACGCGGACATCATCATCTACATCGGTTGCGGCGAGCGCGGCAACGAGATGACGCAGGTTCTGGAAGAATTTGGCGAGCTGATTGATCCCAAGAGCGGAAATCCCCTGATGGATCGCACGACGTTGATTGCCAATACTTCCAACATGCCGGTGGCCGCCCGTGAGGCCAGTATTTACACCGGACTGACCCTGGCGGAATATTACCGCGACATGGGTTACGACGTGGCCATCATGGCCGACTCGACCTCCCGTTGGGCGGAGGCCTTGCGCGAGTTGTCCGGCCGCCTGGAAGAAATGCCTGCCGAGGAAGGTTTCCCGGCGTATCTGGCATCCAGGCTGTCCGCGTTTTATGAGAGGGCCGGCATGATGCACAACTTAAACGGAACCGACGGTTCGGTCAGCATCATCGGGGCCGTGTCCCCGCAGGGCGGAGATTTCTCCGAGCCGGTCACGCAAAATACCAAGCGGTTCGTCCGCTGTTTCTGGGGACTGGACAAGAGCCTTGCCTATTCCAGGCACTTCCCGGCCATCCACTGGCTGACCAGCTACAGTGAATATTTAAGCGATTTGGCACCGTGGTACCAGGAGCACGTGTCACCGAAATTCGTGGACTACAGAAACCGCATCATGGCACTGCTTAATTCCGAAAGCAGCCTGATGGAAATTGTCAAGCTGATTGGCAGCGACGTTTTGCCTGACGACCAGAAGCTGGTTCTGGAAATCGCCCGTGTCATCCGCCTTGGATTTTTACAGCAGAACGCGTTCCACAAGGACGACACCTGCGTTTCCATGGAAAAGCAGTTTTTGATGATGGACACGATTTTATACCTTTATGAACAGGCGCGCGCACTCGTGGCCATGGGGCATCCCATGTCAGTTTTGCGCTCGGAAGACATTTTTGACAAAGTCGTCTCGATTAAATATGACGTACCAAACGACCGGCTGGAGATGTTTGCGCAATATCATCAGGATATCGACGCATTTTACCAGCGGGTTTTGGAAAAGAACGCATAAGGAGGGAATGATACCATGTCAATTGAATATTTAGGTTTAAGCAGTATCAACGGCCCCTTAATTGCGCTGGAGGGCGTGGAGGACGCTTTCTTTGATGAAATCGTGGAATTCATGGTAAACGGCAACGAGCGCAAGCTTGGCCGTATCGTGGAAATATATGAAGACAAGGCGGTCATTCAGGTATTTGAAGGAACCGACAACATGTCCTTGCTAAACACGCATACAAGGCTGACCGGGCATCCGATGGAGGTGGCGCTCTCCCCGGACATCCTGGGACGTACCTTTAACGGAATCGGACAGCCAATCGACGACATGGGGCCGATTTCTTCCGCGATAAAGCGTGACGTGAATGGCCTGCCCCTCAATCCGGTGACCCGGGAATATCCGAGGAACTATATCCGTACCGGCATTTCGGCCATTGACGGGCTGACTACGCTGATCCGCGGACAGAAGCTTCCGATTTTTTCCGGAAACGGTCTGCCGCACGACCAGCTTGCCGCCCAGATTGTAAAGCAGGCTTCTTTGGGCGATGATTCGGACGAGGAGTTCGCCATCGTGTTTGCCGCCATGGGCGTCAAGCACGACGTGGCCGATTTCTTCCGCCGCACCTTTGAGGAAAGCGGCGTGGCCGACCATGTGGCGATGTTTTTGAACCTGGCCAACGACCCGGTCGTGGAACGTTTGATTACGCCGAAGGTGGCGCTGACTGCCGCGGAATATCTGGCCTTTGAACACAACATGCATATTCTGGTCATCCTCACGGACATGACTTCCTTTGCCGAGGCCATGCGGGAGGTTTCCTCTTCCAAGGGCGAAATCCCCAGCCGAAAAGGATTCCCGGGATATCTATATAGTGAACTGGCAACGATTTATGAGCGGGCGGGCATCGTGCGGGGGGTAAATGGTTCCGTGACGCAGCTTCCGATTTTGACGATGCCAAATGACGACATCACGCATCCGATTCCTGACTTGACCGGATATATTACCGAGGGGCAGATCGTACTGGATCGCGGCCTTCACAGCCAGTCCATTTATCCGCCGATCAGCATTTTGCCGTCCTTGTCACGTTTGATGAAGGACGGTATCGGCGAGGGGTACACGAGAGAGGATCACCAGGATCTTGCCAACCAGCTTTTCTCGGCCTACGCGAAGGTGGGAGAAGCCCGGAATCTGGCATCCGTCATCGGTGAGGATGAGTTGTCCCCGATTGATAAATTATATCTGGAATTTGGAAAAGAATTTGAAGAGCGTTATATTGGCCAGAAGCTTTATGAAAACCGCAGTATCGAAATGACGCTTGACCTCGGCTGGGATTTGCTTCGAAAGTTGCCGAGGGAAGAACTCGACCGCGTCAACACGAAGATACTGGATAAGTATTATGCACCGGAGCCGAAGGAGGAATAGGCGATGGATCCAAAAACATTTCCCACCAAGGGAAATCTCATGCTTGCCAAAAATTCATTGGTTCTGGCAAAACAAGGCTATGAGCTGATGGATAAAAAACGAAACATTTTAATCCGCGAGCTGATGGATTTAATCGACGAGGCACGCGGGATTCAGGAGGAAATTGACGAGACGTTCACCTATGCGTACAAGTGCCTCCAAAATGCCAATATCGAACATGGAATCAACATGGTGGCGCAGCTTGCCTATACGGTTCCGATTGAGAATTCCATCACCATCCAGACCCGGAGTATCATGGGAACCGAGATTCCCCGTGTAAAATATATTCCGGCCAGTGATTTTCCCACCTATTCTTTTAGCGGGACGAACGAAAGCATTGACATGGCCACCAAGGCTTTTCGGAAGGTGAAGGATTTGACCGTCAAGCTGTCGATGGTGGAAAATGCCGCTTATCGATTGGCAAGCAACATCAAAAAAACACAGAAACGCGCCAACGCCCTGCAAAATATTACGATTCCCATGTATACCGAGCTGGTGCAAAGTATCACGAACGCGCTGGAGGAAAAGGAGCGTGAGGAATTCACGAGGCTGAAGGTTATCAAACGTATGCAGGAGAAAAAAAGATAAGGAAATAAAAAACCATGCCAGAGAACACATCCCATCCACTTGGTTCTGACTCAAATGCAAATACCATGCTAAAAGGACGGCCCGGCCACCAGAAATCCCGCAACCCGGCACTTGACCGGATGAAGGGATTTCTGGTGATTGGGATGGTTCTCTCGCATACGTTTAACTTTTACCCGATTGGAAGCATGTTTTTTCACGGTGTATTTTCTACCTATATCTCTACCATGACCTTTCCGGGCTTTATGTTCGTATTGGGATACGTCTCCCAGTATGCTTATTTTTCCAAAGACAAGTCTTATGCGGCGCGCCGCATTTTATCCGGCTTCGCCAAGGCCATGGCGGCCTTTTATATATGTGGTTTCTTTTATACGATTTTCATGCAGAGGAACTTTTCGCCGCAAGGCATTTTTGACAAACTGGTTCTCAGGGAACTGCCGTCTTATTCGGAGTTTTTGCTCAGCTTCGCCTTGCTCTATCTTGTCATGTATTTATTTTTTCCGTTTATTAAAAATATGTCCGACCGAACGCTCTTCATTTTATGCGCGTGTTCCCTTGGCATGACATTTTTTCCTTATCACCTTGTCACACATCCATTGCCCGCGAGCATCGTCGGATGTGAAAATCTTTGTACGTTCCCGCTGGCACAGTATGGAATTTATTTCCTGACGGGAATCTATTTCTGCCGCCGCAAAATCGTTTTCCACAAGTGGATGTATCCGCTTTCGCTCCTTTGTACGGCATGTTTTCTGGCTTATCATTTCATTCTGGGACAGTTCCCGATTTTGTTTCCGCCGACGTTCATCCGCGTGCTGGGTACGACCGGCATCGTATATACTTATTATCTGCTTGCCCAGAAAAGCTTCGGAAAATATGGCGACGCGGTGCTTGCCTTTATCGGAAAGCACACGCTTGCGATACTTGTCGTGCATAATGTCTTCTTGTTCGGAAGCAATTTCTTGTTAAAATAACTTCACTTGGAAAAGCAAAATATGCAAATATTGACGAATGATTCACTGATTTAGATGAAATTGAATAAAACATATACTTTTCGCATAAGAGATTATAATGGTACTTAATAATCTTTGAAAAGATATGAGGTGGATTTATGTGCACGGCGGCAACTTATAGGACAAAAGATTTTTATTTTGGACGTACGCTGGATTATAACGTTTCCTATGGGAATGAAATCGTAATCACCCCCCGCAATTTTAGGCTTGAGTTTCGCAGGGTGGGAAGCATGCGAAGCCACCATGCAATCATAGGGATGGCACATGTGTCGGATGGGTATCCATTGTATTATGACGCGGTAAATGAGAAGGGGCTTGCAATTGCAGGCCTGAATTTCGTGGGAAACGCTTGTTATAAAGGCGTGGAAGAGGGGAAATATAATGTGGCTCCTTTTGAATTGATTCCGTGGCTTTTGGGACAATGTGCCACGGTAGGAGAGGCGAAGGACATGATAAAAAATCTCAACCTCATAGATGTTCCGTTCAACGAGGAATTGCCGCCGGCCGAACTTCATTGGATGATTGCGGACGGTGACGAGGCGGCAACATTGGAGTCGACCGAGAGCGGCATTCATGTCTATGACAACCAGGTGGGAATTTTGACGAACAACCCGACGTTTAGTGAGCAGATGTTTCAACTTAATAATTATATGTATTTGTCCGTGGGGGAGCCGCAAAATAATTTTTGCAGCAAGCTGCCGCTAAAGACGTACAGCCATGGCATGGGGGCGATGGGGCTTCCGGGCGACTGGTCTTCCCAGTCGCGCTTTATCAAGGCGGCGTTCGCGAAGCTGAACTCGGTTTCCGGGGATTCGGAGTTGGAGAGCGTCAGCCAGTTCTTCCACATTTTGGGAACCGTGGAGCAACTTCGGGGGTGCTGCTGCATGGGGGACGGGGAATTCGACATTACGTTTTATACGTCGTGCTGTAACACGCAGAAGGGGATTTATTATTATACGACGTATGACAATCATCAGATTACGGCCATCTACATGCACCATGTCGATTTGGACGGAGTTCGTCTGACGAAGTATCCGCCGATACAGAGTGAACAGATTTGGCAGCAGAATTAGGAAGACGACCGAATGGTTGAAGGAATCCATAAAACAAGCGGAAGAGGGAAAACTTGTCGGCTTTGTGGCATCAGGCTATAGGTTTAACTCATACATGGAAAATAGCGGGATGCCGGCGAGACCCCTTTCTAAATCAACGTCGCCGACATAAGTAAACCCGCTTTTTTCATACAATTTTCTGGCGGGTACGTTGTCGGGCACGACATCTAGACGTAACGCTTTGTAAGCATGTCTTTTCGTATAATCGATGCAGAATTCTACAATCCTTTTCCCAATGCCGGTGCCCTGAAGTGACGGGGCGGTCGCCAGGGCGTGGCAAACCATATAGTCCCCTTTGGATAATGAATTGCTCCATGCGGCATTTTCATATGCGCCTTGCGGGTCGTCGTTTAAGACAAAGGCACCGATTATTTTGTCGCTTTCAAGGCATAGAAACTGACATCCGGCTTCTGTCATTACCTTGACGGAGTCCTCGGACGGATAAACCTTGTAGGTCCATTTCGGATAGTTGACGTGTTCATCAAGATGCTTTACCACGCCGTCGTAAAAATTTCCCACGGATGGGATGTCTTCCGGAGTACATAATCTGATTATCATGTTGAAAATACCTTTCTCTTTGCATGGTGATGTCATTGTGCCGATATGCTGGGAAAGCATCAAGGGCTTAGACCGGCACATTGAACTCGAAGATCTTGTTCATGTCGCAGTCAAGGATATGGCAGCAGGCATACAAAAAGGACACGGTCGGGTTTTGCGTGCCTTTTTCTATCCGGTTGTAGGAATAGATGGAAATGTCCATTCCGCCCGTTTGAAGTTTGGCCACCATGTCGATTTGTTTGATGCTTTTGGATTTTCGTAGTTTTGCGATATTTTTGCCAATGTTAATGTTGTTTACCTGGATGATTCGGTCGACACTGTTTTCGTTTTTCATAGCGCTGTACCTCTTAGGGTTATGGATTTACGAATGCCGCATAAGTAGCTGCACGTAACGTGCAGCTACTTATGCGCAACATTTTATCTTTATTTGTACAAAAATAATTGCACGAAGACGCAACTGCTGACATAATGAAATTACTTTTATAGAATATGTAAGGGAGAGGGGTGCTATCCTTGTAAATTTTGACAAGACGAAGAATTGTTTTGAAAAAAAAATAGAATTGATGTATAATAAATAAAAACCGTGAGTATGGATGTGCTGAAAGATTATTTTGGTCATGCTGATAAGTTAACTTTTTGATAGAACAGACGATAATCAATAAGAGGTACGGATTCTTATTGGTGTATTCAGTTTGAATCTATTGAATGCGGAAACTATTGACTATTGGTTACTATGGCGTATGGCGGCCGCAGGCCGCGAATAATGACGATTATTGTGATTGTGTGGATAGAAGAGATATTATATAAAGCGAGGGCGAGCTTATGAAAGCGAAGAGGAAAATCTTAAGTTTAATATTGGCGGCGGGTTTGGTGGTGACACTGTTTCAAGCGATAGCGTTTGCCGCGCCGGAGACTATAAGCGGTACGTTTACCATTGATACGGAGAATACGATGTCGGATCCAAGCACTCCCGACAACCCGGATGCTCCTCAAGTGGCAGTTCCGGCAGCGGATATTTATACCGTGGATGAAGACGCGGGTACCGTTACCGTACGGCCGGGAGCCAAGATTACGCTTAGCAGGGATGCAAGCGATTATCGCATCATCGTTTCAGGAAACGGGACTCCCGTGCCTGGCACGGAGGATGGTGATGGTACGGTGGAAATCACATTAGATGGATTTACTTGTGATCGGACGAAGAACGCGGAAAGCGGTTCCGGCAGTACGTCGGGCGGTCAGGGAACCGGCGGCAGCGGCACCGGTGACGGGACTCAGACGGGAGGCGGCCAGAGCGGCACCGGCGACGGAACCCAGACGGGAGATGACAATTCCGGTAGTACGGGTACCGGGGATGAAAACCAAGGTGGGAATACCGGTGACCAGAGTGACCCGGGGACAACCGTGGCGGCGCGGGCAGGTGAAAGCGGCGGCTCGGCGATTGCCCTGCAAAACGGCGCGAGCGTGATATTGTATTTAGAAGGAACGAACGGGGTAATAGGCGGCACGGGGGCGGCGGCCATTGAAGTGCCGGAGGGAACTTCGCTGACAATTGCAGAGAAGGGAGGAAGCAGTAACAGTAGATTGACTGTCACGGCTTCCGGAGTGGACACGGCCACGAGGGGAAGCGGAGCGGCCATCGGAGGCGGCGCGGGTGCAAACAGCGGCACGATTACGATAAATAGTGGTACGATTATTGCCACTGCAGACGGAAACGGAGCGGCCATCGGAGGCGGCGCAGGCGGTACCAATGCAGGCGGCATTACGATAAATGACGGTATGGTCACGGCCACCGCGGAAGGCGACGGAGCAGCCATCGGCGGCGGCATGAGTGGGAACACGGGAACCATCCGGATTGCCAATGGTACGGTCAAGGCGACGGCAAACGGAAACGGAGCGGCCATCGGAGGCGGTGCGTCGCGTGGCGGCGGAGTGGTCATGATAGAAGACGGTATGGTCACGGCCACCGCAACCAAAAACGGGGCGGCCATCGGTGGGGGCAGCGCGGGAAATGGCGCGGCGGTCACGGTAAATGGCGGCGAGGTCACGGCGAAAGGAAATATCGGCGGCGGCAAGGGCGCGACGATACAAGGGTCGTTAATCGTAAATGGAAGCAGTACCAAGATAAGTGTGGATCGGCTTATCGGGGCAAGTACGAGGATTTCCGAGGATGGCGCGGCGGTGAGTGCCGTGTTGGATGAGGATATTCTCGTGCCGGATAGGCAGACGATGACCGTCCCGATTGGAATGACGTTGGAAATTCCGAGCGGCAATACGTTGCGTATTGAAGGAAGACTGGAAGTTTATGGTAATATTGTGGGAACAGGTACGCTCGATTGTGAATGGGCGGAAGACAATGGGGTGGTCGGCGAGGAAAAAATAAGTAAGGACACTCTTAAGTATATTCCGCCGTGTGAACATGATTATCTTACCACGCAAGAAGCGTATCATACGTATAACTATGACGTACATGTCAGGTACTGTGAGAAGTGTAAGAAACCTCGGTATGACGAGCATAGATTTTCCGAAGGACGTTGTCTGGACTGTATGCAGCGGGAAGATGCGCCGTATATTTTCACCGAGGAGGACAAGACGCTCACGGTTTATAAGAATTTCGGCGGGCCGGACATAAACACGCCGGAATGGGCGGAAATTGTTCAAAAGGCGGAAGAAATCGTGATCGTGGAAGGCGTTCAGTATATTGCGGAAAATGCATTTATAAATTTTGAAAATGTAAAGCACATATACGTTCCGGAATCCACGGAAGGCATTAATGCGAACACGTTTCCTGCCAATACGAAGAGTAAGTTGACGGTATATTGCCCATACAAGTGGAGTGAGACAATCAACGCGACGGAGGATACCGCGTCAAAGTTCGTATTTTATGAAACGCAAGGCGAAGGCGAGTCCGCGCTTGCGGTGATTGAGCAAATCACGGACGCAGGGGTGGAGATTCCGGAGACGATTTACGGAAGACCGGTTTATCTTGCGGACGGCGTGTTAAAAGAGTTTCCGGATGTTAAGCACGAGCATCGTATCCCGGAGGGGGTCGAGGATGGCATCGAGACATCGGATAGCAGAAGGCATTATTACACATGTGCCGTGTGTGGGACTGATATAAAGGAAAAGCATAGAGGCGGCGAGGCCACTTGTGTAGATAAGGCGATATGCGAAGTATGCGGAGACGAGTACGGTACACTTAATAGGTCAAACCATGTCCACCTTGTGGCGGTTGAGGCGAAGATGCCCACGCATTTGGAGGAGGGGAATATTTTCCATTACTATTGTGAGGATTGCGACCGCTTTTTCGCCGATTCCGCAGGAGAAGAAAGAATCCGTGAGAGAAGTACGATTTTGAAGGCATTGTCGGAGGAGCATACCCCGGAGCAGACGGAATGGCTTAGGGATGCGGTAGAGCATTGGCATACTTGCGCTTGCGGCGAACTGATTGACGTGAAGCCACACTCGTTCGTGTGGGTGGTCGATAGGGAAGCTACCGAGACGGAGAACGGCCTGCGGCATCAGCGTTGCAGTGTCTGCGGATATGAAGCGGCACCGGAGGAAATTCCGAGAACGAGCGTGCTGGTCAACACGAATCCATCCGACGGCAATAATAACGGCGGCAGTAATAACGACGGAAACAATAATAACAATAATAATAACGGAAACAATGGAACGAATGGCAACAATAATGGGTCGACCGGCGGCAATAATACGGGAACGAATGGCGGTACGAGTGGAGGAACAAACGGTGGAACAAATACCGGAACGAGTACCGGAACCCAGGCCGGGGCGGGTGGAAACACGAATACCACGACGGGCATCGGGAACGCGGTGAAAACGGGTGACTATGTAAGTTTGATTCCTTGGATTGCCTTGTTGCTCGTGTCAGGAGCAGGCGTGGTCGGCGCGGTGGTTTATTACCGCAAGAAAGCGAAGAAGAATGAGAAGTAGGCGGCCAAAACCATAATGATGAAGAGATTGAAAGAGTAAAGACCAAAGCGAACCACGTTATGGAGATGTCCGTAACGTGGTTTGTTTGTTGCAGTTAAGGAGCAAATGTATGATGGGGACAAATGCAAGAACACATGAAAATATATGGAAAAGGACGGAGGGATTCTTTATATAGGCGTGAATGATGATGGTTATGTTGTAGGTGTTGACGATTCACGAAAATTACTTGAATCTTTGCCAAGTAAAATCAATGATAAGTTAGGAATTGTTACGAGCATAACAATATATCATGTAGAAAAGCGAGGAACAAATATCAAATACGGGGTTGATGTGCCAAGTGATATAGAAAAGAGGCTGGTTAATAAATATATTAAAGGTGAGATTGATTCTAAAAAGATCAGGATGGAACGTTGGATTATATTGGTATAAGAGTTGATCAGTATCCATTTGCAATAAGCTGTGACGGGAAATATTATAAGAGGTCAGGTTCTACGCTCCGAGAACTACAAGGATTTGAATTGCAAAATTTTTTGCTGGAACGTGCAGGAAAAGCATGGGATTCGATGCCGATACCTGGTGTATCGGTAAATGATCTTGATAAGGAGGCATTGAACGCATTTCGACGCAAGGCTGTTGAAAATCAGAGAATGAGTGAATCGGAAGTTGATGTGACTGGTGCATATGTCAAGGTGGCATTTTTTGCTCCGGCAGGAACTTATGGCATGAATTCAGAGGCTGACATTATTTATAAAGATGATATTCATGGACCGTTAATTACTCAAACAGATAAGACGTTAGAAATATTGTATACAAAATATTTTAAAGCATTGATTTCTTATGAAAAGCTTCAGAGAATAGAAACGTATATGCTTTCAATGGGAGTGATTAGAGAATTGCTTTTGAATCCCATTAACCATAAACAATATGAAAAAGGAATTCCGATTCAGGTTTCCGTATTTGAAGACCATGTTGAAATTTTTAACATGGGTTTATGGCCGACTAGTATTCCGGTGGATGATACGCTATATCAAAAACATGAATCCATACCATACAATCCCAAAATTGCAGATGTGTTTTATCGAGCGGGAGAAATAGAATCCTGGGGGAGAGGGTTTTTAAAAATAAGACAAGAGTGTGAGAAAATTGGAGCACCCTTGCCGATTATGAAGAAAAGTGAAAATGGAATTACAATGAATGCCATTGCATGCGGGAAATATCTGGAGATTTTAAATATAAATAAAAGGGAGGATTCGGCCAAAGTGGTAAATGAGGCGATATCACTTTTGGACGGAAATGGAGATTGGATTGTAGATGATGACGGGGCTTCAATTATTGTTGAAACGCTTAGGAAGCCATCTAAAGAGGAAAAAGAATGGAGAGAGAGAATTGCGAAAGCGTATGAGTACATGTTAGAGGTGTGTAGTGTAAAGCTAAATGAGAGAGAAAAGAAAAAAATATATCCGATTGTTGAACATTTTAAGCGGCATGATGAAATAGATCGCACAACGGCACAAATGGTTTGTGGAAAAAGTGCGACGACGATATCATATCTTAACAAGTTGATATCTATTGGTGTTTTAAAAAAGGAAAAAAGTTCGGTTGCCACCATTTACAAAATTGCCGATTATAAAAAATCAAAAATGGATAAAAACTGAAAGCAATTAAGAAAATGAAGGAAGGAGTGACATTTATGTGGTTTGTGTTTGCATTGTTATCAGCCGTGTTTGCGGCACTTACGTCAATTTTGGCAAAGATAGGAATTGACGGTGTCAATTCAAATCTGGCGACGGCCATTCGGACGGTCGTGGTAGTTGTCATGGCATGGGGTATGGTTTTCCTCACAAATGCACAAAATGGTATTACGGAAATCGGTAGAAAGAGTTGGCTGTTTTTGATTTTATCAGGATTGGCCACGGGAGCCTCATGGCTGTGCTATTACAAGGCACTGCAGGTGGGCGAGGCCTCGAAGGTCGTGCCGATTGACAAGCTAAGCGTCGTGATTACGTTAGTGCTGGCTTTTGTGTTTTTACACGAGGAGTTCACGGCGAAGTCCTTGATAGGGTGCATTCTGATTGGGGCGGGGACATTGCTCATGGTGTTGTAGGGGCGAAATGTGTTCAGTGACACACGGCTTGTTCCCGCAAGCAACGAGTTAAACGGGCATGCAAATACAAGAGGAAGGAGGCATAAAGATGTCAAATGAGAAAGCATATATTGCAATTGACTTGAAGTCTTTTTATGCTTCCGTCGAGTGCCGGGAGCGCGGGCTTGACCCCATGACGACAAATCTTGTCGTGGCGGATTTAAGCAGGACGGAAAAGACGATTTGTCTGGCGGTTTCGCCGTCCCTCAAGGCGTATGGGATTCCCGGACGGCCGAGGCTGTTCGAGGTCGTACAAAGGGTGCGGGAGGTGAATCAGGAGCGAAAGAGAAACGCCCCGAACCAGACATTTACGGGAAGCTCGGATAATGATTCCGAGGTAAGGGCGAATCCGGCACTGCAATTGGATTATATCGTCGCCGTCCCCAGAATGGCACTTTATTTGGAATATAGTACGCGGATTTACCAGGTTTATCTAAAATATATCGCGCCGGAGGACATGCATGTGTATTCGATAGACGAAGTATTTATTGATGCGACATCATACTTGAATACGTATCGCATGAGCCCGCGCGAGTTGGCGCAAAAAATGATGCAAGACGTATGGGAAAGCACGGGAATCACGGCCACGGCGGGGATTGGCACGAATCTTTATCTCTGCAAGATTGCCATGGATATCGTGGCAAAGCACACGGAGGCTGACGAGCAGGGGACACGTATCGCCGAGCTGGATGAAATGTCATATCGGCGGCTGCTCTGGAGCCATAGGCCGTTGACCGATTTTTGGCGCGTGGGCGCGGGCTATGCAAGAAAATTGGAACAAAATGGCTTGCATACGATGGGTGACATTGCAAGATGCTCTATCGGCAAAGCGGATGAATATTATAATGAAGAATTGCTATATAAGTTATTTGGAATCAATGCGGAGCTTTTGATTGACCATGCATGGGGGTACGAACCTTGTACCATGGCGGAAATCAAGGCGTATAAGCCGGAGGTGAACAGCTTGTGTTCGGGACAGGTGCTTCATTGTCCATATACGTTTGAGCGGGCGCGTCTGGTGGTCAAGGAGATGGCAGACCTTCTGGCACTTGACCTGGTGGAGAAGGGACTGGTGACAGACCAGATTGTGCTGACCATTGGGTATGACAGAGAAAATCTGGAGGATTTAAAGCGAAAAAACATTTACAAGGGGGAGGTCACGACCGACCGTTATGGGAGAAGCGTGCCGAAACATGCCCATGGGACGACG
>CATLEQ010000022.1 GCA_949915905.1 uncultured Lachnospiraceae bacterium
GGCGTTTCTCACCCCGTTGATTGCCAGCTGGGTGGTGAAAAAGTTTGGCACGATTGACCGGGCGGCTCGCGGGCTTGTACTGATACAAGGCACTATCATGGGTGTGATTTTCGTGCTGTATGTTTTGGGGATTTTGCAAATGAATCCGATGATTTATATCGCGCTCGTCTTCCTGGCGGCGATTCCGGCAAATCTGGCCGTGATTCCGTCGTCACTGATGTGGACGGAATGTGCGGACTACGCGGAATATACGTCCGGCAAAAATATGACGGCACTGGTAAATGCGGTAAACAACGTGCTGGCCAAGGCGCAGACGGCGATTTCCACGGTGCTTCCCGGCATCCTCTTGATTGTCGTGGGTTACAGCGTGAATTCGGAGACGGGGGCATACGCGGGAGACTTGACGAAGCTACCTTCCATGGTGAGAAACATCACGTTAATGAATACGTTGGTGCCGATGGTGGTATGCATCGTGTTATGGGCGATTTTTAAATTCTTCTACCCTATCACGCAGGAAACGCGGGAGAAAATGACGGCGCAGCTTATAAAAAAGCATGAAGAAGAGAAAAAATAGTTGCAATGTGTGCCTGACGGCGTTATAATGTCAATGTAATTGAAAAATCTTCGGGGTCGGGTGACTGGCGATGCAAGACATCAGGTTTGCAAGTCAGAATTCCCAACCGGCGGTATAGTCCGCGAACTGCCTGGGCGATGTAGTAATATGAAATGCGTAAGGCAGCCGAACCGGTGACATAAGGTCTTTGCAGATATGGAAGGGGCGTAGCTTCACATTTTGAAAATGTGAGCATGATTCCTGACATTTACCATGTGCAGATGGATATGAATTCCGGTACCGACAGTAAAGTCTGGATGAGAGAAGAATGAGCGTGGCATGGACGTATGTGACTATGTCGTGAGTGACGGATTAAGACCTCTGGAGAATTTCCGGAGGTTTTCTTTTTGTGCACACGGGACAGAAAGGTATATGCTGCTTACGCAGCCTGTCCCGGCGCGACGAGTAGGGGAAAAACTCCCCTACTCGATTCGAAAACCAGAAGATTTTAAAAACAGCGCACGTAAGCGTCCAAAGTACGGACGCTAAGTGCCTATAACCAAGGAAGTTGTGCTGCCACTAAGCTCGAAAAGACCTCTCTAAGTGTCCCACAACTACATTCGCACGTAAGCGTCCAAAGTACGGACGCTAAGTGCTCATAGTAAAGGAGAGGAAAGAATGAGTACACAGACAACCACACAAACGACGACACAGACAACCGTGCAGGCGCAGCCGAGGATTTCCATCCGCGTGCTGGTACAAATTGGCATGTTGGCGGCCATTGCCACCGTCCTGATGCTATTTGAGATTCCGCTGCCGTTCGCCCCGTCTTTCTACGAGATTGATTTGAGCGAGGTACCGGTGATGGTGGGCTGCTTTGCCATGGGACCGGCCGCGGGGGCGGCCATTGAACTGGTAAAGATTTTGTTGAATTTCGTCATCAATGGAACGGTGACGGCCGGAGTCGGGGAGATGGCCAACTTTGTCATCGGGTGCGCCTTAGTCGTACCCGCGGGTATCGTTTACAAGCGTAACCATACAAGAAAGGGCGCGCTGATCGGCATGGTCGTGGGAACGGTTCTTATGGTCGTGATTGGATGCTTTATCAACGCATTTATTTTGCTTCCGGCATATGGAAGCGCGTTCGGGATGCCGATAGACGCGCTGCTCGGGATGGGTACGGCGGTCAATCCGCATATTACCAGCCTGAGCACGTTCGTCCTTCTGGCGGTGGCACCGTTTAACTTGCTAAAGGGCGTGGTGGTGTCACTGATCGTGATGCTGATTTATAAAAAAATCAGTCCGATATTGAAGATGAAGTAAAAGGGACTCCCTCACGGTTCGCCCTGCTGACAACAACTTTCGGAAACAAAAAAGTTGACAAATCTGTAAAAGTATAGTAGAATGCCGATTTGTAATAATTATTTAACAATTGTAATAAATCAGAAAGCTCTGCCATATAATTTACAAATAGGACAAATTGTCAGCGGGAAGAGAGTATGCATATAGTAATAGAAACAAGAATGATTGCTAATAAAACATGCAGAAATCGGCAGGACGCATAAAGGGAGGTAACAGTAAATGATTTCAAATAGTTACAACAAGGTTACAAAAGGATTAATTGCCATGGTGCTCGTGGCCGTTATGGCTTATAGTTTTACCAGCCATGCGGCGGGACTTGGCGGCGAGTATTATGCAGGTGAGGAAATCAAGAAAAATGACAATGCTTTCATGATCGGCAAGGACCTTTTGTCAGTTACCGACAAGGAAGTTGATACCGCACAGGTCATGGCCCTGATGGCGGAGGCGAAATATCTGGCGCAGAAGGCGGAGGAAGAACAGCGGGCAATCGAGGCGGCAATTCGTGCGGAGGAGGAGAGAAAGGCCGCGGAAGAGGCACAAAGGAAGGCCGCGGAGGAGGCGGCGGCAAGGCGGGCGTCGTCGTCAAACGTCACATGGACGCAGGAGGCCGCGGTTTCGGCGGATTATAGCGAGCAGGAACTTCTGGCGGCGTTAATCTATTGCGAGGCGGGCAACCAGCCTTACGAGGGGCAGGTGGCGGTCGGCGCGGTCGTGTTAAACCGCGTGCGAAGCGGCTCTTACCCAAACAGCATCCGGGAAGTGATTTACCAGTCCGGGCAGTTCGGCCCGGCCGGGAGCGGATGGCTTGACCGCGTGCTCTCAAGCGGGGGATATACGGACACCGCGCGCCAGGCGGCGGCGGACGCACTTGCGGGTAGCAATCCGATTGGCGAATGCCTCTATTTTGGATGCGGAAATTATGGGACGAAAATCGGCGACCATTGGTTCCACTAGGATGACGGACGGTAATTGTGAATCATAAAATATGTACGCATGTTGAAGCGTGAATCGGGAGATACTAACCTTCAGTGTATAAAATCACGGGGAATGAAGTGAGCTTATACATTGGAGGTTCTACTTTTATAATCATAAATAAAGAAAGGAAGAAAAAATATATGTATCAGTTTTTACCGATTCGAGACGTGTACGCCAGAGAAATCCTGGACTCCAGGGGAAATCCGACGTTGGAAGTAGAAATCCTCGCGGGTGAGAACGTCGTCGGCCGTGCAAGTGTCCCGTCGGGGGCCTCCACGGGAAAATATGAGGCCGTGGAGCTTCGCGACGGCGGGGAGCGGTTTGGCGGAAAGGGCGTGTTAAACGCGGTCGAGCACGTCAATGCCAAGCTCGCGTCCGAGGTGATTGGGGTCAATGTGTTTAATCAGACGGAGATTGACCGGATTTTAATTAAGGCGGACGGAACGGAAAATAAGAGTAACATGGGTGCCAATGCCATTTTGGGCATTTCCCTGGCGGCGGCGCACGCGGCGGCCAATGCATTGCGTCTGCCGCTTTACAAGTACCTGGGCGGAGTCAACGCGAAGACGATGCCGGTGCCGATGATGAACATTTTAAATGGCGGCGCGCACGCGGACAACACGCTTGACATCCAGGAATTTATGATTATGCCGGTCGGGGCGAAATCATTTCGCGAGGGACTGCGCATGTGCGCGGAAATTTATCACACATTAAAAAGTACGCTCAAGGATAGGGGGCTTAGCACCGCGGTCGGGGACGAAGGCGGCTTCGCGCCGGACCTGCCGGATGCAAAGGCGGCCCTGGAATGCCTGAAGGAGGCTGTCGAGGCGGCCGGCTACGAGATGGGGAAGGACATCCGTATTGCCTTGGACGTGGCGGCTTCCGAATTATACAACAAGGACTTTAAGAAATACGCGTTCCCGGGGGAAAGTAAAATGTGCGGGGAGAGCGTCGTCCGTTCGGCGGAGGAATTGATTGACTATTATCAGGATTTGATGGAGCGGTTCCCGATTTGTTCCATTGAAGATCCGCTGGACGAGGAGGACTGGGAGGGATGGGAGCTTTTGACCACCCGCCTGGGAAGGGACGTCCAACTTGTGGGGGACGATTTGTTCGTGACCAATACGAGCCGCCTGCGCAAGGGGATTGAGCGGGGGGCGGCCAACGCCATCCTTGTGAAGGTAAACCAGATAGGCACGCTGACGGAGGCGATTGAAGCAATTGAACTGGCGCAAAAAAACGGATATCGTGCCATTGTCTCCCACCGTTCCGGTGAGACGGAGGACACCACGATTGCGGACATCGCCGTGGCATTCAATGCCGGGCAAATCAAGACCGGCGCGCCGTGCCGATCCGAGCGCGTGGCAAAATACAACCGTTTGCTGCGTATCGAAGAACAACTGGAGTAGGTTCAATTGGTTGCCTTTCATAGGCGGTCGACTAGAATTTATGGAACCGGATGCCAAAGAAAGAAAAAAATAGTAGGGATTCCCCGGAAAATATGTTATACTAATAAAATGATGCAAAAGAGGATTCGACCGGTCATTCTCGCCAGACATGGGCTAAGGCGCGAATGGCGGTGCCGATTTAGGACGAGCCGGGGGAATTTGGATGCTGCGTATTGCGATAGTAGAGGATGAGGAACTGTATGTCAGGCAGTTGGGGGAGTATGTCGAGAGGTATGGACGGGAAAACGAGATAGAGATTTCAACCGTCGTCTTTCGCGACGGGACGGAAATCATCGAAAATTACCAGAATGTCTATGACATTATATTATTTGACATTGCCATGCCACAGATGGACGGAATGGAGGCGGCGGGGCGTATCCGTGAGATGGACGAGGACGTGATTATCGTATTCATCACCAATATGCCCCAGTATGCCGTTCGAGGTTACGAGGTGGGCGCGCTTGATTTCGTGGTCAAGCCGATTCAGTACCCGTCGTTTGCCATGCGTCTAAGCCGTGCCATCGGGCGGGCGAGGAAGCGGAGCAATGAACAGATTTTGCTCAGCTTTTCCGGACGCGTGAAGCGGATTGGCGTGAGGCAGATTTACTATGTGGAGGTGCAGAACAAGATGCTGCATTACCACACGGACGAGGGCGAATACGTGCTGCGGGGGACGATGCAGGGGGCTCTTGCGGAATTGGCGCGCCATCATTTTGTAAGGTGCAATTACTGGTACATTGTCAATTTGATGCATGTTTCCGAGGTGCGAAAGGACACGGTCATCGTGGCGGGGGACGAGCTTGTCGTAAGCCGCCGCAATAAGACGGCCTTTCTGACCGCTCTTACGGAGTATATGGGAGGTGGTCAGGGATGGAGTGGATGAGAATCATCGGTGTCAGCTTGTTTTTCTGGTGCTCGGCACTTGTGTACCTTTTTCCGTTAAAGGCGAGGAGGAGCGGGTTTTTCTGGCGGCTTGCCATCGGCTTGTTGGCGGGGAACATGCTTAGCGTGGGCGGGATGGCAATCTGGTGGGAGAAGGGAGGAAGAACCTGGCTTTTCATCTGGTTCTATATTCTGATCCTTTTATTTTTATTCTGGTGCACGAAAATGAGGCTGCCTGCGATTCTCTACTGTGGCGTGTGGGTGCTTCTGACACAGCAAATTATGCTGGAGCTGTGGTGGTTCATTTTGCAGGAGCCGGTGATGGAACTGAAGCTGTCAGAACCGGTGCTTCTTTTGATGCAGATGTGCCTTTTTACGGCGGGACTGGCGGCAGTTGCCTTTACCATCGCCCGCTGGATGCCGGTGGAGGGAGAATATCATATCGGGCCGAGGCAGCTTGGTTCGGCGTTGTTGCTCCTGGTGATTTTCGAGATGCTGATGCGCGTCCTGGGCACTGGGGTGGATGACTTCGGTTTTACGTTTGAACGTTTCAGCATCGTGTTTGCCCAGGTGTACTGCCTGACGATTCTTTATATGCAAAACGAACTGTTTAAAAAGAGCGCCATGCGGGAAGAACTGCGTGCCCTGAACCTGCTGCATCGCCAGCAGGCCGAACAATATGCCGTCGCCAGGGAAAATATCGACTTGATTAACCGGAAATGCCATGATTTAAAGCACCAGATTGAGGCGATACGCCATGTGGCGGGAGCGACGGAGCGGGAGGAGTACCTGAAAGAAGTGGAAGACTCCATTCAGATTTACTCGGCAATCGTGCATACGGGAAACGAAGTGTTGGACACCCTTTTGACCGAGAAAAGCCTGCGCTGTGCCAAGCGCAATATTTCCGTCAACTGCGTGGCGGACGGAAAGGCGCTCGCGTTTCTGGATCCGATTGATTTGTACACGATTTTCGGCAATGCGATTGACAATGCCGTGGAGAGCGTGGAGCAGCTTGCCGAGCCTGAGAAACGGCAGATTGACGTAATGGTGTACCGGCAGCAGAAATTTTTGATGATACACATCGTTAATCCGATGGCGCGGACGTTAAAGTTCGAGGGAGATTTACCGGTGACGACGAAGAAGGACAAGGATTACCATGGATACGGGCTGAAAAGTATCCGCCGTACGGCGAAAAAATATGACGGGTTCGTGTCGGTCGGCACGCAGGACGGTTGCTTTTCGCTAAAAATACTGATTCCTATACAAGAAGATACTTAAAGAGAAAGAGAACGGGCGACAAAGGCTATCTCCCGTTCTCTTTCTGCGTGCGGGATGAAAAGTAACTGCTCTGGATGTTCCCTTGGACATGGTTTGTTTCTAGGCCGACCACTTCGGCAGTTTTACATGCCACTTAGGCCAATCTGCTTGCATGGAGGCGGCTTATCGTGTATTATATCTAAAATATAGGTTGAAAATAGAAAAATATTGTGCGATTTTGATAAAAGCGACGTAAGAGAACGAAAATAACAGACATGAAGGAGGAAGTATGAGGAGAAGAAGTTTATTAAACGATGGCTGGAGCTTTACGCTGGCGGGCAGGGAGACGGTTTCGCTTGACATCCCGCATACGTGGAACGCTCTGGACGGACAGGACGGCGGTAACGACTATTATCGCGGGCAGGGTGTTTATGAGAGAGAGTTTGCCATGCCGGAATACGACCCCGGGTCAGAGGACGTGTATTTGGAGTTCCTGGGTGTGAACGCTTCCTGCGAGGTGTATGTGAACGGGGAGAAGGTGACTTCCCATGACGGCGGGTATTCTACGTTCCGGGTGGATGTCACGGGGCATTTACAGGAGAAGAACGCGCTGAAAGTCGTAGTGGATAACAGCGTAAATGACAAGGTATATCCGCAAAAGGCCGATTTTACGTTTTACGGGGGAATTTATCGTGACGTGAATCTGCTGATTGTGAATAAAAAGCATTTTGAACTGGAATATTATGGAACGCCGGGCATCAAGGTGACACCGAAGCCGGAGGGAACCAAGGGCGTCGTCGAGGTGGAAGCCTACAGTAAGGCACCGGGTGTAAAGGCAAGATTTATCGTCACGGACAGGGAGGGCGGCGAGGTCGCACAGATCGTGTCCGAGGATTTGAAAGCGGTGTTTACGATTGAAAACGTGCATCTGTGGCATGGCGTGGAGGATCCTTACCTTTATACGATGACGGCACAGTTGCTCGACGGCGAGAACGTGACGGACGTGATTTCTTCCAGGTTTGGCGTTCGCAGTTTTTCGGTTGACCCGAACAAGGGCTTCATTCTCAACGGAAAGTCGTTCCCGCTGCACGGGGTGTCCAGGCATCAGGATTTCAAGGGCCTTGGAAATGCGATTTCCAAGGAGCACCATGACAATGACATGCGATTGAGTCGTGAGATGGGTTGCAACACCGTCCGCCTGGCGCATTATCAGCATGACCAGTATTTTTATGATTTGTGCGACGAGTATGGCATGGTCGTGTGGGCGGAGATTCCGTATATTTCTGAACATATGCCGAACGGCAGGAAAAATACGATGGAGCAGATGAAGGAATTGATTATTCAGAATTACAATCATCCGTGTATCGTGACCTGGGGCGTGTCCAACGAGATTACGATTTCCACGAAGGACAAGGGAGACATGCTGGATAATCACCATGTGCTCAACGGCTTGTGTCATCGGATGGATCCGACCCGGGTGACGACGCTGGCCTGCTACGCGATGTGCAACCCGTTTAGCAAGGTCGTGCATATCACGGACATCGTCAGCTACAACTTGTATCTTGGATGGTATGTGCCCGGACTTTTCCTAAATGATATATTCCTTAAGTTGTTCCACCTGCGCTATCCGAAGCGGTGCATCGGCTATTCCGAGTATGGCGCGGAGGGCATGCCGAACCTTCACGGCGAGAAGCCGAGGCGCGGCGACCACACGGAAGAGTACCAGGCGATATATCACGAATATATGTTGAAATGTTTTGAGAGACATCCGTTTATGTGGGCGACCCACGTATGGAACATGTTTGACTTCGCGGCGGATGCCAGGGACCAGGGCGGCGAGCCGGGCATGAACCATAAAGGGTTAGTGACGTTCGACCGCAAGATAAAGAAGGACAGCTTTTATTTGTACCAGGCATATTGGACCGACAAGCCGATGGTTCATATTTGCAGCAAGCGTTTTGAGGAGCGCGGCGTGGACAGAATCAAGGTCAAGGTCTATTCCAACCAGCCGGAAGTGACACTGTACCAGAATGGAAAATCCCTGGGGACGAAGCGGGGAGAGAAGGTGTTTGTCTTTGAAGTGGAGCTGGCGGCAGAAAACCAGATTGAGGCGGTGGCCGGAGACGTGAAGGATAACGCGTTTTTCAGGAAATGTGCAAATCCGAAGAGCTACAAGCTGGAGAGAAAAAGCTCCAACAGTGCAAACTGGGTGTAGAGTGAGCATTTGGCGAGGTATTCCACGAGTCTGGTGCGAACCTACACCCAGACACTTAGCGAGGTGCTTCACAAGCTTAGTGTCCATGGTATTACCATATATTGATGATGAAAGAATGAGGTGGTTCTTATGAATAAAGAGACGAAAGAAGCATCTTCCGGCGTGAATCGGGCCAAGATGTATCAGTTGGTATTGTTCCCGTTAAATAACGGTGCCACGAACGTGTATTACGTTCTGGTGCTTTCCTACATCGCGACATTCGGCTCCAACGTGCTGGCGCTGGGCGTGATGTTTGCCTCCATCATGGTGACGGGCATGCGTCTGTGTGACGCGATTACGGATCCCATTATCGGGGCGTTGATCGACCGCACCAACGGGAAGTTTGGAAAATTCCGCCCGTTCATGGTGTTGGGAAATGCCATCATGGCGGTCAGCATCATATTGCTGTACATTTTCACCCCGTTTATCCCGGACACGATGATGTGGCTTCGGTACGCGCTGTTCATTTTATTGTACTTTGTCTGGGTGATTGGCTATACGTTCCAGACTTCTTGTACAAGAAGCGGACAGACCGTGTTGACGAACGACCCGAACCAGCGGCCGCTGTTTACGATTTTCAATACGGTAGGAAGCCTGCTCGGCATGGGTGCGATGCAGTTTTTGGCACCGATTTTGCGGGCGAACGTGGCGGACTATTCCAGCGCGGCATTTTACCGTGTCTTGACACCGATTGGCATCGCGGTGTCCATCGTCCTGACGATTCTGGCGGTCATCGGTATCTGGGAGAAGGATCAGCCGAAGTACTTTGGCGTCGGCGGGGCGAAGCAGGAGAAGGTCAAGGTTTCCGAATATCTTGAGATTATTAAACATAACAATCCGATGCAACGGCTGATGATAGCCGGTGCCGGATGCAAGCTGGCACTTTCCATTGCCACCAATACGACGGTTCTTTGCATGCTGTACGGATGTATGATGGGCAATTATGACGGATTATATCTGCCGATGATGATTGTCGGCTATGTGTGTTCCGTTCCGTTCTTCTTGCTGACGGTTCGGATGTCCCAGAAGAAAGGCCAGAAAGCGTCCCTGGTACGCTTCGTTTCCGTGGCGCTCATCTGCTACGTCGGCGTGCTGGTACTGCTTTTGATGTGGGGAAAGAGCCCGGCGTTCAACTTGTCCATCATGGCAGGCGGAAAGCTTGGCATCAACCTTTATACGATTTTGTTCATTCTCTTTTTCGGTATCGGTTATGGAGCGTATTATTCAACGGCGGACATGCCGATTCCGATGGTGGCGGATTGCTCGGACTACGAGACGTACCGCTCCGGAAAATATATCCCGGGCATTATGGGAACACTGTTTTCACTTGTGGATAAGCTGGTTTCCTCTTTGTCCGCGACGGTGGTCGGCATGGCGGTCAGCATGATTGGCCTGGCCAACCTGCCCACCGCGGACACACCGTACTCGGATGGCATGAACGTGGTAGTCATCATCTTGTTCTGCGTCATCCCGATGGTGGCGTGGGCGGCAACATTGATTGCCATGAAGGGGTATAGTCTGACCGGTGAACGGATGAAGGAAATCCAGGCGGTCAATGCAAAGCGCAAGGAAGCGATTGCCGGCGGCATGACCTTGGAAGAGGCAATGAAGGAGTGGCCGGGAGAGGAATGAAGGTAGTGTGAGGCTTTATGTAGAGGAAGCCCTTGCAATACAAAGCATGTTGTCATTCATGGCAGGGGTTATGCGTGGCAACAAACAAACCATTATAAGACAGGAGGAAATGTGTAATGGAAAAGAAAAAGAAAGGCAGTGGCGTGGTATTATGGTCCGTGCTTACGGTCATACTTGCGATTCTGCTGGCGGCAGCCTTGATTGGTACTTATGTCGCGTATGGCAGTGAGCAGGCAATCAATATCGCACTGCAGGTAGAAACCACGAGAATCGTGGATTCTGGCGACGGCAACGAGGACACGGAATATTTCAAGAGCGATTTTAGCAGCGTGGAGGAGCTTGAGGCGCACGACAAGGAAATCGCCGAGCAGCTTACCGGCGAGGGTGCCGTACTGCTTATGAACAATGACAAGGCACTTCCGCTTTCGGGAAAGAATGTAAGCTTGTTCTCACGTTCTTCCGTTGACATCATGACATGCGGAACGGGTTCGGCGGACATTGACACGAGCAACGCTCCGACACTCAAGGAGGCGATGGAAGAGGCCGGATTTTCCGTAAATCAGACACTGTGGGACTTCTATGAGGGCAAGAAGGCCAATTATGCACGTATTCCGGAAAAGGGCATGAACGGGCTTCCGGGCGCGGATCGGACGCAGTTTACGGTAAACGAGATTCCGACAAGCGAATATCCGGCGGACGTGACGGCTTCCTTTGAAGGTTACAAGGATGCGGCCATCGTCGTGATTTCCCGCGCGGGCGGCGAAATGTATGACATGCAGGACGGCGATTATGTGGATGGAACGAATATTTTGGCCCTGAATCAGGATGAAAAGGACCTGTTGGCCATGATTGAGGCGGCAGGCTTCGAGAAGACCATCGTACTAATCAACTCGACGAATGCGATGGAATGCGACTTCCTGACAGAAGGCGCTTACGGCGTGGATGCCGCACTGTGGATTGGCTACACGGGAACGTGGGGGCTGAACGCGGTGGCAGACATTTTGGCGGGCGAGGTCAATCCGTCCGGACGTTTGGTCGACACATATTGCAATGACAATACGACCGCTCCGTCCATGGTAGGATTTTATGGAAACGTATATTCCAATTACGATGCGGATTCAGAGGTATTTTACCAGATTGCCGGCCAGCTTGACCGTAACACGAACTATATTGTGTACGGCGAGGGCATCTATATCGGATATCGTTATTATGAGACGAGGTACGAGGATAAGGTAATGGGCACGGGCAACACGGCGGATTATGATTATGCGGCCGACGTGGCATATCCGTTCGGCTACGGGCTTTCCTATACGGACTTTACGTGGAGCGACTATGAAGTGTCGTTTGACGAGGGCAAGGATGAGTTCGAGATGAAGGTGACGGTTACGAATGACGGTGACGCGGCGGGCAAGGATGTCGTGGAAGCATACTTCCAGTCTCCGTACACGCAGTATGACGTGGAAAATGGAATCGAGAAGGCTTCCGTTGAGTTGTGCGGATTTGCAAAGACGAAGATTTTGGAGCCGGGCGAGTCCGAGACGGTGACCATCACGGTTCCGAGAGAAGAGTTTAAGGCATATGACGCGAAGAATGCCAAGACGTATATTTTGGATGACGGAGATTATTATCTGACGGCGGCGACGAACGCCCATACGGCGGTAAACAACATTTTGGCGGCGAAGGAGTATACGACGGCCGACGGCATGGACGCGGACGGCGACACGGATTTTGTTTATACCTATACAAATGACAAGTTTGACGATGAGACGTACGCGGTATCTTCCGCGACCGGAAATCCGATTACGAATCAGCTTGAAGATGCGGATTTAAATTACTGGGGAACGGACTATACCTATCTTTCCAGAAGTGATTGGAAAGGAACCTGGCCGGTAGCGGTTACCGAGCTGGAAGCGACTCAGGAAATGATTGACGAAGGCTTGTATCTGTGGCAGACTTATGCGGGTGAGGCTTCCGAGGGCGTGGAGATGCCGACGATGAACGCGGACAACGGTCTTACGTTGGCAATGTTTATCGGTGCGGAGTATGACGACCCGGCATGGGAGGACTTGCTTGACCAGTTGACACTGGAAGAGATGGCCACCATGACCGGTAAGGGCTATCACAATACGGCCGCGGCGGAATCTGTTGGAAAACCGGCCACGACCGATGATAATGGGCCACAGGGCTTTACCCAGACGCTGACGGGCGTGTCGACCTGCCATTGTGCATATTCTGACGAAAATATCATGGCGGCGACATGGAACGTGGAATTGATGGAAGAAGTCGGAAGATGTATTGGTAACGACATGCTTGACCTTGGAGCGTCAGGATTGTACGGACCGGCCATGAATACGCATAGAAATGCATATTGCGGGCGTGACTTCGAGTACTATTCCGAGGACGGCTTCCTGGCCGGCAAGATTGCGGCGGCGGAAGTAAAGGGCATCCAGGCCAAGGGCGTATATGTATATGTGAAGCATTATGCGTTTAACGACGAGGAGACGGCTTGCCGCTGTATCTCGACCTTCTTTAACGAGCAGGCGGCGCGAGAAGTGTACCTTGTACCGTTTGAAATGTCAATCGTGGAAGGCGGCGCGATGAACGTCATGAACTCCTTTGCACGTGTCGGCGTGAGATGGACCGGGGCACATGAAGGCCTGATGAAGACGATTTTGAGAGACGAGTGGGGCATGGACGGATTCGTGTTGACGGACTTCTCCGGAAACTCCGCATTCTCCGCGGCAGGTATTTACCTGAAAACGTACGACGTGGCATGGGGCGTTCTGGCGGGAACGAACTCCTGGGACAGCTCCGCGGACCAGTGGACGGATGACTTGCTGAAGCTTTATAAGGATGATCCGGCGGTGGTATCGGCACTTCGTGAGTCGGCTCATAGAATCCTTTACACGGTTGCGAATAGCAACGCAATGAACGGAATTTCTTCCAGCGCGAAGATTGAGACCATCACGCCGTGGTGGAAGACCGCCCTGATGGCGTTGGATATCGCGGTTGGCGTGTTGACGTTGCTTAGCATCGTGATGCTGGTAAGAAGCATTATGAGAAAGAAAAGCAAGAAGTAAGAAATATGGGATATAACAAGCACGAGTAAAAATGAGAGGCATATTTTGAAAGTGGAGATTATGGCGGCAGGAATGTCCTGCCGCCATTTAGTTTACCATAAAAGTCAGGGGAGACAGCTTTGAAAAACTCTTTACTTTATGAAAAAATTACGATATAATTATATCATGAAAATGATATGGAGGTGTTTCGATGATAATTAAGGCATCAGCGGCATTACGTAATGACTATGCATCAATTTCCAATATTGCGAAAGAAACAAAAGAGCCAATCTATATTACGAAAAATGGAGAAGGTGATTTGGTGCTTATGAGCATAGAGGCCTTTGAAAAACGAGAACAAATGTTAAAGCTTCGGGCAAAAGTTTTGCAGGCGGAGCAGGAACGTATTGACAAAGCGGCAACACTTAGCATTTCCCAGGCAAGAGAACGATTAAAGGAGAGGGTAAATGACATATAGGATTGAAATTCTCCCTACTGCTTGGGAGGATTTGAAACGTATCGAAGATTGGTATTTGATACAGTTTGGAGTAGAGACGGCTTTGAAAGTAAGTGACCATATGCTTGATACGCTTGAACGTTTGGAGCACTTTCCGGATTCGGGGTCATTGACACCGGACGAGTGGCTGAACCAGCAGGGATACAGAATGATAATCTGTGAAAGGCATGTTGCAATTTATAAGAAAATAGGGAATGTGATTTTCGTATATCATATAGCGGACACACAGACAGAGTATACGAAATTATTTTATTAAAAGTCGGAAAACGGTAGATAAGGGAGTGATTTCGGAAAAAAAGGTCTGAAAATGAGGGCTTAAAGCTGAAAAATTTGCTTGCAATTCTGTCATAGGCATGGTATGATGACAGAAGCAAAAGGGAGTAGCTGACCGGCGGGTGCACTTTTCGTCAATACGGTTTTTTAAAAACCCGGAAAGTGATGAAATAGCGAGACTTTTACTGTGTTACGCAGTAGGAGTCTCTTTTTTTGTGTTATAGGGAACTTTGTTCTGTTATGGGGATTCGTTCCCTATAAAGCAAAACTCTTCGGGGGATGCTACTACGTGACGGAAGCCGAATGAAAAAAATACGAGAGGAGAAAAAGAAATGATTGCAACAATTGGACTATGTGTGTTGGGACTGGTACTGATTTGTCTGGGAGGGGATCGCCTCGTCGACGCGGCGGTCGCCATTGCGAGGCGGCTTAAGATTCCGGAGATCGTGGTAGGGGCGACGATTGTAAGCCTGGGAACCACCCTGCCGGAGATTTTGGTTTCCACGACGGCGGCATTTGAAGGTTCGGCATCGATAAGCGTCGGCAACGCGCTCGGCTCGATTATTTGCAACACGGCGTTGATTGCGGGTATGACGCAGTTGATTTCCCCGGCCAAGAAGGTGTCGAGGTCTTCCATCCTTTGGAGAATCGTACTGTTCTTTTCCGTGATTTGTGCCATGATCGTAGCCGGTAATTTGACGGGAGGATTTCGGAGACCGGTAGGCGTCCTGCTTCTTCTTTGCTTCGTGTTCTACGCGTTTATGAATGTCAAGTTTCCCGGCGGGGAGGACGAGGAAGAAGAGGAGAAGGAGGAAAAGGACGGTTCCCTCGTAAAAGAACTTGTGACACTGGCAATTTGTGCTGCACTGCTGTATGTCGGCTCCAATCTGTTGGTAGATAACGGTATCATCCTGGCGGAGAAATTGGGCGTGCCGGAGCGTGTAATCGCCGTGACGTTTATCGCGCTGGGAACCTCGCTGCCCGAGTTGGTGACTTCGCTGACTTCGATTATCAAGGGCTACGGAAACGTGGGACTTGGCAACATCGTGGGAGCAAACATCCTGAACCTTCTTCTGGTGATTGGCATTCCGGCCACGATTACGGGCATGCCGGTGGAAGAACGGGCACTTTTGGTGGACGCGCCATTGTGCATGCTGGTGATGGCGGTATTGACGATTCCGCTGATTTTCCGGCAAAAGTCGTCCAGAATACAAGGGGCGGCCTTGCTGATCATCTACGTGACTTACGCGGTTTCACAATTTATGATGGTGTAATGGACGGTTTGAGTCGCGTGGCCAATTATAGTGCGGATTGGCCGCGCGGCTGCGAGAGGGTGACAGTTCCTTGGTCACCGCCGCCTGCTTTGAAACATGATTATTTTTGCCTCGGCACGTTTTTGTCCGGCATATAGTAAGCAATTGATTTCCCTTCTTTGATACGTTTCTCCAAAAGTTCCTGCATTTGGCCATGAAGCGGATCCTCTACTTTACAAATCAGTTTTTGCCCGTCACTCAATCCGGTTCCCTCAAGCATTAGTTCTTCCATCATTTTGGCACGCCATTGCAACAATGTTTTTTGATAAAGTAGGTTGTCGGCGAGGTTATGCAGTTCTTGTGCATCTTGCACGAGGTCAAACAACTGTTCTTTTCCGGATTGGTTAAACCAGATGTATTTTGTTTTACCATCCGTGAGATAGTGGACGCCATCCTCGTAAGCAATATTATTTTCGGTTGCTTGTCCCTCGTATCCCGTAAACCGTACCTTACTGATGCGGCATTCTCCATGCAAATATTCTCTTAACGGAATCGGCGCTTCCGGATGTAGGAGGTTTTGGGCGAAGCTTATGCCGTCGCAGCTGTCCGGTACGGGGAGCCCGGCCAGTTCGAGCACCGTGGGCATAATGTCATGCCAGGAAAACGGCGTATCTATCACTTGATTTCCGGCAATGCCGGGCCCGTATATCAAGAATGGAATATGTACGCTGCCTTGATAGGGCATTTCCTTATGCACATGATAGTGGTCGCCCAGCATTTCCCCGTGATCCGACGTGAAAATGACGTACGTGTTCGGCATGGAAGTGATTGCGTTTATAATGCGGCCCACTTGTGAATCAATAAAGGAAATATTGCCGTAATATCCTGCAAGTAGTCTTCGGTAGTCTTCCCCTTGTAAATCAACGTAAGTGGAAATCGGATGCCCGTTGCTTATGGGCGGGATATCATACTCTGCAATCGCCTTTCTGTCCGGCAAAGATTGGTTTAGATAATAATTGAACCACTCTGCGGGCGGATTATGCGGTGAATGTGGTGCATAAAAGCCTAAAAACATGCAAAATGGTTTCTTGTCCGCGCGGCGGCGTTCCAAATAATCCACGGCTTGATTTGTCGCCCACATTGTTTGATGAAAATAATCTGCCAGATGAAACGGGGCCGCGAACCGGGAATTGTTAAACGTTCCGTTTCCGTTATATCCCCCATGGCCTGCGGCTCCTTCCTTCTCTAAAAATTGAAAAAAGAAATCGTTTTCCTTGTCATTGTTGGAAGGGTCGCCGGGCACGTACTCCTCAAAGCCGTATGAATTCGAAAAGGGATAGGTGTGCATGGTACGACCAAATAGTGCCGTATGGTACCCGCCCTTTTTCATCTCCGAAGGAAATGTCGTCGCCAATGGAAGATCCGGAATTCCGATATTTGCCAAAACACCATGCTTTTGCGGGGACTGCCCGGTCAGCAGGGACAGCCTTGCCGGGATACATACGGGACAGGCACTGTAACAAGAATCGAACCTTGCACCCATGGATGCGATACTGTCCATATAGGGAGTGTAGAGTTCCGGGCGGTGCCCATATGCCCGGATACAATCCGCCCGCTGCTGGTCCGTATGAATCAGGATAAAGTTTGGTGGCCCGAACATTTTGCGCAACATCTGCCTCATATCCGGCCTTTGAAAAGTCTGTTTTTGTGTTTCCATCACGAAGCACCTCCAATTTTGCCGTTTTCTGTTTTATAGTAAAACAATATCTGATATAATACAATTATGTTTGCAGATATTTTGGTTTTCTTATATATTTTTTATGGCCGCCGATCGGTTTTTATTTCCGTGGGCAACGGGCCGAGCGGTGATGCTTGCGTCATCAAACATGCACGTGTAGGAACAAGATGGAAAGGAATGGGGCACTATGGAATATAAGGATTGGAAAATTGATAACGTCTCTTTCCCGGACGTGTCCGAGAAGGTCAAACAAATGCAAATCTCAGGGTATCGGCAAGAATGTCTTTTGCTGTCCATGATTCAAAACGGGCAGGTGGAAGAACTTTCTGATTATATGAAGGACGCGCCGGACTGCATGCTGAATTCCATGCTGCATAACGGGGATTTCACGGACAGCATGGACGGGTACAAGTCCGCACTGCGCAATGAGTTTGTCTTGGCAAGCAGAACCGCGATTGCCGGAGGCGTGGAGCCGGGAGAGGCATTTTACATTTTGAACGTGTATCAAGGACTTTTAAGCAAAACGACGGAGCATGTTAAAATGCAAAATATCTGTAAAGCGTGTTTTTGTGCTTTCGCGGTGGCCGTGCAAGTGAATTCGCGGCAGTCGTCGGCAATCGAGCAGGAGGATTATTTGACAAGGCGCGTCCACAAATATATCCGCCAGCATATTTGTGACCCCATTGCCGTGAAAGACATCGCGGACGCGCTTGGATTGAATTATTCTTATCTTTCACATTCGTATCGAACCACGAATCAGATTTCTTTGGTTAAAAAAATTCAGATGATGAAATGTGAAACGGCAAAAAAACTGTTGATGACGACGGAAATGAGTCTCAATGAACTGTCTCATTACATGGGGTTTTCGTCGCAGAGCCATTTTCACAATGTATTTAAACAAATTTGCGGACTTACTCCGGGCGAGTATAGAAAACAATTGCAATGAACCCAAATTATTTCCGCGAGCAACGAGCCAAGTGACTGCTTGCAGGCATTTGGCGACTGCCGCGAGGGTCAAAGACCCCGCCCCTTGCGGTGGGGTCTTTGACTTGCAATAAATCCGTCCATACTTTCCGTATTCTTAAAAGCAACAAAAGAATATGGAGGTGTAAATACATTTATGAAAAAAGAAAGAAAAGGCATGTTCAATGCCAGTGTAAAGGACGGGGTACAGTATCGGCGGGCCGGTATCGCATCCATGTGCTTAAGTGCGGCCACCAGGGGAACGAATCTTTGCTTTTATTCCCGCGAGCAACGAGCCAAAGTCATGCTTGCATGACCTTGGCGACTGCCGCGAGGGTGCAATACCCCGTAGCTTGCTGCGGGGTATTTCACTTGTTGATGATGTATGCCGGCTACATTGCCAACGAAGGGTACGGCATTGCCGTCGCGCTCGCGGGAATCATCATCACGGGCACTCGCATCTTTGATGCCGTCACGGATTCTCTTTTGGCGGCACTGTTTGACCGTATGAAGCCGGGGAAACATGGGAAAATCCGTCTGTTTATCCTGCTTGGATGGGCGGTCATGGCTCTGGCGGATATTGCGATGTATGATTGGATGGTCGGAAAATTCAGCGGAACCTTTGGCGTTTTTGCCTTCATCCTGCTTTATCTCGTACATATTATAGGATATACCCTCTTAAACATGTGCACGGGCGTGATTGGAACGGCAATCACCAATGACCCGGTTCAACGGCCGTTTATGAATTTTATCGGAACCTTGTACTCCTATCTGACACCGATGGTGTTAAATACGTTCCTTTCCTTCTACATTTTGCCGAAGTATGATAACCGGTACAATGCCGCATGTCTGAGCGAGGCATGTTTCTGGTATATCGGGGCGGACTCTATATGGCAAAACATGGCTGTAAAAAGACCGTCAGTGTCTGGTCTGCCGTGGCCATCCTCCTGGCGGGAGTGTCCGTTGTGTTCTGTCTGATTCTTGGTCCGGACGGGATGAAGGCCATTGGCGTGATGGGTCCGGCCATGATGATTTATGTCATTATCATGATTGTGAGTTCCGGTGTCAAAATGATTCTTACCACGGCGGAAGGCACCATGAAAGCCGATGTTACGGATTATGAGCTGGAGCGTTCCGGAAACTATATGCCCGGTACCGTGAGCGGGATTTATAACATGATTGACAAATTGGTTTCTTCGTTGGGTTCGACAGTTGCCGCTTTTGGCGCGGCAATGATTGGCTATACCACGACCATGCCGCAGATGGGGGATGAGCCTACGTGGCCGGTGTTCTGGCTGACCATGATTTTGACGTTCGGTCTGCCCGTAATTGGATGGCTTTGTAACATTCTGGCCATGAGGGGATATGAATTGGATAAAGAGCGCATGGTAGAAGTGCAGAAAAACATCGCGGAGAAGAAAGCGGCGGCGAAGCAGGCAATGAAATCGTAGAAAAAGTGTTCAAGCATATAAGGTTTATAAATTTGGTAAATTTATGCTTGCCAGAAACCGTAATTTGTGATAGAGTATTTATGGTCAAGTGCTCATAGTAAGGAGGATATGTTCGGATGGAAATTTTGAAAATTGTATTGACAATTCTATTTGTTATAGATTGTATCGTATTATCGGCAATCATTCTTTTGCAGGAGGGCAAGTCCGCGGGCCTTGGGACGATTAGCGGGGCGGCAGACACCTATTGGGGGCAGAACAAGGGACGTTCCATGGAGGGGACGCTTGTGAAGTCCACGAAGTTTCTGGCGATTCTGTTCCTTGTGTTGGCGGCGGTTTTGACCCTCGGGGTTTTTAACTGACGCACCATAAGACTGGTTTCTGGGATTAACTCTTCAAGTTTTTACTAGCGGGGAAAAGAAGAATGCATGTCGTAAGTCGTTTCGCATTAGTGTGGGGGCTTATGACGAAAGATGTATGAAGATGGCGATGAAAGAACACTCTATATCGATATAGAGTGTTTTCTTTATAATAGGAGATTTTTATAATGGGAGATTTTTATAATGGGAGATTTTTATGGATAATTCATTTGAGAAGAAAAAGAAAGTAGTATATGATTTTATTTGTGACGATTTGTACGTGCCGATGAAGCAGAAGGAAATCGCCATGATTTTGCAGGTGCCCAAGGAGCGGCGGGAGGAACTTCGGGAGGTGCTCGACGCATTGGAGGCCGAGGGGAAAATTTGCCTGTCAAAGCGGGGGAAGTATACGAAGGGCGCGGCAAAGCATTTGACCGGCACCTTTCAGGCACATGCAAGGGGATTTGGCTTCGTGACTTGCCAGGGACGCGAGGAGGACATTTACATTTCGGAAGAAAACGTGGCGGGCGCATTTTACGGCGACGAGGTGGAGGTCGTCATTTTGCGGGAAAAGCATGGCGACGGACAGCGGACGGAGGGGAAGATT
>CATLEQ010000023.1 GCA_949915905.1 uncultured Lachnospiraceae bacterium
TATCACGGTTTCGTCCTCGGATTATTAGTAGACTTGCGAAGCCGCTACATCGTCACCTCGAACCGGGAAAGCGGCTTCGGCCGCTATGACGTGATGCTGGAGCCAAGAAATCCGAAAACGGACGATGCCTTCATCCTTGAATTCAAGGTGTACAACAAATCAAGCGAAAAAACCTTGAAAGACACGGTGGCCGCGGCATTGCAACAGATTGAGGAGAAAAAATATGCGACAGAATTAATGAAAAGGGGAGTCCCGAAGGAACGCATCCGCTGCTACGGATTCGCGTTCGAGGGGAGCAAGATATTGATCGGTGACAAGGCCTGATAGGCAAGCAACCTCATTGCCGCTTCTCTATTTCAGTGGGAGCTTGTACTCCCACTGAAATAGGGAAGTCCCCGCCTTAAGAAGCGGGGACTTCCCTGATGAGGTTAAATTCTATCACAAACCTCTGCGTGTCATAATCCTTTGCATTTTCAACAGCCGTCCTTGCCTCGCTTTCGGTCTCTCCCTCCAGCATCCTTGCGCCAACCGCGCCCGCTTTACATAAATCTTCCAAATCCCCGACCACTTGTACAAGCGTTTCATTCTCCATATCCACGTAATACTCCAATTGGATTGCACATGGGATTTCCAGCCTCTGATTCCCATCACTTGATACGTTCACGGTCTGGCATTCTGCCGTAAATACGGAAGTCTCCGTCCCATCTAATTTTTCCTCACGGTCATACGCAAAGGTCAGATTATCCGCATCATAAAAATGCGGCGATTTTTCTGCAGGCACATCCACCAGCCATTCTGTCTCTTTGTCCTCTCCTTCGATAAAAATATAACGTTTCGTATCCGAGTAAACGGCACCGTCCTTCTCGTAATAATACACCTCCTCCACACCCGGTAATTCCAAATAGGATTCGGCAAGCTTCTCATATCGCTGATACGGACTGGCGGTCAACTGCCCGTCAAAAGTATACATGGCCTCTTCCTCTCCGCCCGGTTCCGCAAGATAATACGTTATCGTATATTCATAATCACCGGATAGAAAATCCGTTATGATATCCGCACCATCCCCGCTTTTCGACTGAGCGTTATTGCATCCCGCAAGCAAAACAGATATTATCATTATAATAAAAATCATCATTCTTTTCTTTTTCATGCCATCTCGCCTCTCTTTCCCGGTTTCTACCCACTCAAATTTTTCTCATTGTCCGCTCTGCATGGGATTCCTACCTCCTCCGTAAGCCTCCACCGTTCAGGTGGAATCTGCAAATGATTAGCCGGTCATACTTTTATCTTATCTTTATTCTATCCCATCTACGTTCCACATACAATACAGCTTGCGTGAATGTAGTGAATTCCTGATTGAATGAATGTTACAATTCAGCACCGCGTAAACGCGGGCTGGATTGTAACTGGCATCACCCGCATTTTTAATTTGCCTTCGGCAAAGCGGGTGATGCATCGGCTAGATTTACGTGCATCCTCCGAGCCAGTCAGCGCAGTGACTGGCTCGGGGCTGAACAGTAACGAATGGATTTAATCCACGACCAAACTGACCACGAATTGCAGCATGAGCGATATTTTTTCTAAAATCCCCTTTATAAAATTGCGATTTTGTTATATAATAGACGAAAAGATTTTGCGATTTTGCAATATATCCGCTAAAAAGATTTTGCGATTTTGCTGTATATTCACCAAAAAGATTTTGCGATTTTGTTTTGGTTTAAAACAGAAATCACAGCTTTATTCAAAAAGGGAGACAACAATGTTCAAAAGGAAAATATACGACAAGCTATTATCATGGAAACAAGAATCGAATGGGAAAACGGCCCTTTTGGTAGAAGGTGCGAGACGGGTAGGCAAATCCACCGTTGTTGAAGCATTTGGAAAAGATGAATACGAAAGCTACATTTTGATTGATTTTTCCACCGCCTCGAAAGCGGTTCGAGAATTATTTGAAGACATATCGGATTTAAACTATATATTTTTACAGTTGCAACTACAATATAAAACAGATTTACATGAGCGAAAATCTTTAATTATTTTTGATGAAGTGCAACTCTGTCCATTAGCGAGACAGGCTATAAAGTCACTCGTCAAAGATGGACGATATGATTATATCGAGACGGGTTCTTTGATTTCCATCCGACGCAATGTCAAGGACATCCTCATTCCCAGTGAAGAGCAAAAACTTCCGATGTACCCGATGGATTATGAGGAATTTTTATGGGCTCTTGGTGACACGGCCACGATGCCGATTCTAAAGTCTGTATTTGAGGCCAAAAAGCCGCTTGGCGAATCAATGAACCGAAAATTGCTCAGAGATTTTCGATTGTACATGTTGGTCGGTGGGATGCCGCAAGCGGTAAACGAGTACATTCAGGCAAATAATTTCCGTAAAGTGGACAATGTCAAACGGGACATATTGAATTTATACGAGGATGATTTCCGAAAGATAGACCAAACGGGAAAACTTTCCCTCTTATTCGATGCCATTCCCGCGCAATTAAACAAAAACGCTTCCAGATATCAAGTATCCAGTGTATTGGAAGGGGAACGCGCGGACAATGTTCTGGAACTAATTGCCGAACTAAAGGATTCCAGAACGGTTCTCGTGTCTTACCACTCCAATGATCCAAACGCCGGAATGGCAAACTATAAGGACTTGGCAAGATTCAAGTTATTCTTATGTGATACGGGCTTGTTCACGACATTGATGTTTAAAGATAAAGAATTCACAGAAAATTTAATCTACGAAAAGTTACTAAATGATAAACTAAACGCCAATCTGGGATATCTTTACGAAAATGTTGTGGCACAAGTTTTGACTGCAAACGGAAATGGGCTGTTTTATCACACGTTTATGAACAAATCATCCAAGCATAATTATGAAATAGATTTTTTACTTGCCAGAAAGAACAAGGTGTGTCCCCTGGAAGTGAAATCCTCCGGATATAATAGGCATGCATCCTTGGATGCTTTTGCCAAAAAATATTCCGACAGAATCTTGCAAAAATATCTGATATACACGAAAGATTTGAAAAAGGAGGAGGATATCACATGCCTTCCTGTGTATATGACGTGCTTTCTATAAAGGTCTAATATCGCAAGCAACACTTCGCTTATTCTGGCAAAGCGATAATTCTTACGGCGACAGGTCTACCCCTGCCGCCGCAAACTATAGACACCGATTTCAAATTCTCTTATTCCGAAACATTCCATTCCAACAGCCTGCTTAAAAAGCGTTCCAGTTGCCTGGTTTTGGGATGTACAAACAAGGAAGCGCTGTCGCCATATTCCAACAACGAGCCTTCGCAGAGAAAGGCCACCTTCTCACAAGCATGACGGGCGAATCCCATCTCATGGGTGACGATTACGAAGTCCATCCCCTCATTTTTCAATTCATGAATCACGTCCAGCACTTCGTTGGTATACTCCGGATCCAGGGCACTTGTCGGTTCATCCAGCAAAAGCAGCCTCGGCCTCGCGGCCACCGCACGGGCTATCGCCACTCGTTGCTGCTGGCCCCCGGAAAGCTCGCTCGGTTTTTTCCTTCCGTCCGCTCCCAGGCCAAACCGTTCCAAAAGTTCCTCCGCCCGCCTTGCGGCCTCTTGTTTCGTATAGCCATGTACTTGCTCCAAGGGCAGGGTGATATTTTCCATGGCACTAAGATGTCGGAACAACCCGCCTTGCTGGAATACAAAGCCCAGCCCCTGACGATATTTCTGCAAGGCCCGCTCATCCGTCGGCAACTCCTCCCCGCCCACGGACACTTGTCCGGAAGTCGGCAAAAGAAGGCCGCCCAAAATCCGAAGCAGTGTGGACTTTCCGCCGCCGGAAGGCCCGATGATGGCAAGTGTGTGAATATCGTCGGAAAAGTCCATCGGCTTCAGGACGACATGCTCCTGGTCATACTGCTTCGTCAGCCCCTGAAATTCAATTTTCATATTGAAATCTCCTTTCCAGCCATTTGCTGACAAATGAAATCGGCAGCGTCAGGCACAGATACAGCATTCCCAGCAACAAGTAACATTCAAACATCCGAAAATTGACGGCCGTAATCTCACGAATCGTCTGCGTCAATTCAATCACCGCAATCATGGAAAGCAGCGAGGAGTCCTTGATAATGGAGGCAAACTGACCGGTAAGCGCGGGCAGCGTGCGGGCGACGAGCTGCGGCAAAATCACATAACGCAAAGTCTGGCGTCTCGTAAATCCTACCGCCCTGGCCGCCTCCAACTGCGATTCCTCCAAAGACAGCAGGCTTCCGCGAATAATCTCCGAAATATAGGCACCCTCGAACGTCGAAAGGATAATGACCCCCGCCGCAAACCGGTTTTCCACGCCCCAGGCGGTTCCCACGATGTAGAAGAACAAGTAAATCTGCATGATGAGCGGCGTCCCCCGGATAAATTTCACATAAATACGGAAAAAATAGCGCACGAATAGCAGGGGGGAGCCGCAGCCCGCCGCGCTTAAAATTCCAATCAGCAGGCTTAAAATCAAGCTGGCCGCGCTAATCTCAATCGTCATCCAGAACCCGTCCCAGATGCGCAGCCAGAATCGTCCCAAAAACCCGAATTCCAGATGGACGTTAATCGCTCCCAGGGACAGCCAAAACACCGCCACGAACAAGCCCATCACCAAAACAAAATTTAAGCAGGCTCCCAACCGGTTTGCCTTTCCGTTCTCTTGGACAAAAAACAACTTTCTTCGCAATTTCATTCTTCTTCTCCGCTTGCCTCGCCATCCTCGTCCGCCATGTCAAAAAACCATTGGAATCCCAGCGTGTCAAAGGCTTCTTTCTCTTCCGCAAGATACTTCTCCACCAACTTGTCATAGCCGCCTTCCTCGCGGAATTCCTTCAAAAAGGCATTGACCTGCCCAAGCAGCTCATCATTGCCCTTTTGAACCGCGATTCCCCATTTTTCCGGCTCCTGGAACGGAATAAATATGGCATCGGTGGTATCCAAATTCTTCTGCCAGTTCCGATAAATCGTAAGCTGGTCATAGATAAAGCCATCCGCGCGTCCCTGGGCCACTTCCGTGACGCAGGCACTCTCATCCGGCAATACAATCACTTCCGCCTTATCCAAATTGCTCTCGGCATAAAGATGTCCGGTCGATCCCGACTTTACGGCCAGCTTCTTCCCCTCCTGATTCAAGTCGTCTATCGTCGTGGCACCCGTGTCCTTGTTGACCAGGACCGCCAGCAAGGCATTGGCATAAGGATCGGAAAAATCCACTTGCTCCTCCCGGTCAGGGCGAATCGTCATCGAGGAAATTACAAGGTCTGCCTTCCCGGTCTGCAGGGAGGGAATCAATCCATCCCATGCCGTATTCTCAATCTTAATCTCGCGCCCGACATACTCACCGAAAGCCTCCATCAAATCCACGCTGACCCCGGTAGGCTCTCCCGCATCATCCTTCCCCTCAAACGGGGGATAGGCCAGTTCCATGGCCACGATTAACGGCTCCTCGTTTTTTTCATTCTTTTCTTCTTTTTCTCCTTCTTCCGCCTTCCCGCAGCCGCCTACTGCCAAGATCAAAAACACCAGCGCTAAAACGATACACATCCTCTTTTTCATAAGTAACATCCTCCTTTATTTGTAACCACTATCATTCACCCTTGGCTTCAATTGCATGAACCGGACAGACCGTGTAACAATTTCCGCATTCATCGCATCGATTTCCCCGGATGGAATATTTTTCTCCAGGCTCTATCGCGTCAAAGGTGCATACCTTCGCGCATTTTCCACAGCCAATGCAACGATTCGTAATCAAAAGTCCCGCCCGCTCGACTTCCATGCCCCCATAAGCAAAACGTTCCCGCTCAAGCTTATGATCCCTATGGCGTTTCGCATAGTCATAATCATAGCATTCCCCTTTTGCACGGTATAATGCAAAAATCCGGGTCGCCGGGTACTTCTTCACGTCAAAAACCGCCACGTTAAAATTCCGGTCATGCTCCGCCTTGGCCTCCATTTCCTCCATGGACAGTTCCCGAACCTCCCCCATAATCCGCATGGTATATCCCGGTTCAAAAAACGGAAGGTTATTTTCATCATGGGTCACCTGGGAGGTCGGGTACATGCCGCAGACACTTACCGTCTTCCCTTCCTTCAGTTGCTTATAGAAGGGCTTGGTGTTCATCGTGCGGAAATATAACCCGTCATCGTCATAGGCAAAAAAATGGGCAATCCTTGATTCCACAAAGTCACCGTTCCTGGTGGAAAACGTCACGCAGCCAATCTTGTCAAACCGTTCATAAATCTCCTTCATCGTCATCATAACTAATCTTTCTCCTTTCCTAAACCAAACCATCGCCTGAGGGCGACATTACCACGATTTCTCTATCGGGTTATACTCACGATTGCCGAAAGCTGCCGCGAGTATTGCTAAAGCCACAACCGCAACGCGACATGTTTCCTTATCCGACTGCGCGCATCCCCGCATATTGCCGGGCAATATACCCCGCCGTCTCCTTCATCAAATCAAACCGGAACATCTCCGTATTGTCTTCGGAAGCATTGGACACGGCATTTACGTCAATGATTGAAAAACGGGAACCGTTCTCGATAATGTCCAGACTGCCGAACCGAATGTCCAAAATGCGCATGGCCTCTATCGCCGCTTCCTGAATCTGACGGGGACAATCCGGATAGCCCTGATACTTTGAGCCCAGATGATAGGCCGACAATCCGTTCTCCGTCACGCTCCGCTTTACAATCAGGCGGCATTCTCCCCCGATTACCTCGATTCTGGTGAGAAACCCGTGTACCGGCTCAATGTACTCCTCCACAATCATTTCAATATCAGGGAGCTTTTGCAACGCCTCTTTCAGTTCTTTTTCACTATGTATGATGTGGGTATACGTCGTCCTGCCCCCGCAATCGGGCTTTATGATGCAAGGGTATTTTATTTTTCCCAAGATTGCGCCAAATGCGTCCTCCCGTCCACTCCCTTCCCGATTCTGAAAAGTTCCGTACACCTTTGGTGTCGGCAACCCGTGTTCACTTAGCACCCGGGTGGACAGTTCCTTGCTGACCTCGTAAAAATGTGCCTGATAGGGATTCAGCATGGGAATCTGTCTCTCCCTAAGATAGGCAATCAGCCCCGGCATCCGCCGCAACGACCTCTCGTGCCCCCGAAACTGCGCGCTGGCAAACACCCGGCTCACCACCAGGTCGCCGTCCGAAAACTGCTCCCACGGAATTTCCCCCTCCATGCAGACCAGGTGGCAGGGAACTTTGTGCTCCTGGATCCTGTCCCGCAATGCATACGTGGACCATTCCTCTGATTCGTATAATAATTTGACACTCACTGTATGATTCCTCCGCTTAAACTCTTACTGTCACTTTACGTTTGATACTATAGCACACATTTGATGTAATGTCAATAGTTACATCAAACAAAAAAGAAAAAACCGCCCGCCCAAAAATTTCTGAAGCGCGCGGTCGTTTTTCATTCTCCAGACACGTTCTGACAAAGTCTTTTACCCTCGATACCAGGGAGTGTCTGGCACATTGTTATCTCGAACACCTAAACTGTAATTCCTCCCAACGTCTGTCCACTTCTTTCTGGAACTCTGCAATCAGGTATTCATTTTCCGGCTTGAAGAGGTGTTTGAACCTTCCCTGCGGCTTTAAGAAATCTTCAATCGGAAGCTTCTTCTTCGGCTCGTAGTTGAGAATCCATTTTCCCTCCACCACCTCGAACAGCGGCCAGTAGCAGGTCTCCACGCCCAACTTGCAGATTTCCATGATGTCCGGCGTATTGTACCTCCAGCCGCGCGGGCATGGAGCCATAATATTTAACAGAGCCGCGCCCGGCGTATAAATCGCCTTTTCCGCCTTGACGTGCAAATCCTTGAAGTTCTGTACGAACGTCGTCTGTCCCACGTACGGCACGTCATGCGCGGCAATGATTGCCGCCAAGTCCTTGCGGTTCTGCGGCTTTCCATTACTCTGGCTGCCGACCGGCGTGGTCGTCGTGTCCGCGTACATCGGGGTCGCGGACGAACGCTGGATGCCCGTGTTCATATACGCGCCATTATCGTAACAGACATAAACAAAATCGTGGTTACGCTCCATCGCGCCGGACAAGGACTGCATGCCGATGTCGTACGTGCCGCCGTCACCGCCGAATGTGATGAACTTGTATGTCTCGTTCAATTTTCCTTTTTTCTTCAACGCCTTGTACGCGCCCTCCACGCCGCTGATGGTCGCGCCCGCATTTTCAAATGCATTGTGAATGTAGGAGTCCTCCCACGAGGTGTACGGATAAGTAAACGTGGACACCTCGAGACACCCCGTCGCGTTGCCGATGACCGCCTTGTCTCCCTCATGAAGCCCGCGCAATACGTTTCGCACCGCAATCGTGCCGCCGCACCCGGCGCACATTCTATGTCCCGGAGCCAGACGTTCCGGTTTGTTCATCGTCTCTTTGAAATTGTATGCTTTCACGTCGTAGGCCGCCTTGCCGGCCTTTTCGTCACAAGCCACCTTGCCGTAAGCTTTCTCAGCCATTTCAAACGTCCCCCCTTATTCTCTGATGCCCATGAAACGGTATGTCTCACCCGCGTCATCATTGTCTATGATTTTTTGAAGCTCCGCGTAAACGTGCTCCATGTCCGTAACACGCACGTCGCGCCCGCCAAGGCCATATATGTAATTAACAGCCAACGCCTGACTTCTTGCCCGGAACAATGCCGCCATCACGTCCGCGCCCAAGGATCCTCCGTGGTTGGTGTAGCCTTCCGCCCGATCCATGATGGCAACCGCCTTGACTTTCCCCAAGGCGCCGGCAATCTCGTCCGCCGGGAACGGCCGGTAAAGACGAATCTTAATCATGCCGACCTTCTCGCCTTTTTCGCGCAACGCGTCAATGGCATCCTTCGTCGTTCCCGCCGCCGAACCGATGATGACCACCGCCCGGTCGGCATCGTCCATCCGATACGCCTCGAACAAACCGTATTCCCTGCCGGAAACGGCGGCAAATTCCTTCGCCACGTCGAGCACCACCTGCGGGACGTGCCGCATGCCCTCGGCCTGGTTTCTTTTGGCCTCAAAATAATAATCCGTGATAGAATACGGGCCGACCGCCGCCGGACACTCGGGATTCAAAAGATAGGTTTCCGGCTCGTACTCACCGACAAAATTTTTCACATCCGCATCGTCCAACAGCTCGATATTTTCCACGGCATGGCTGGTAATGAAACCGTCCTGGCAAATCATAATCGGCAGGCGCACGTCCTTGTGCTCGGCAATGCGATAGGCCTGCACCATGTTGTCATAAGCCTCCTGGTTGTTCTCCGCATACATCTGAATCCAGCCCGCGTCCCGCGCCCCCATACTGTCGGAATGGTCGCAGTTGATATTAATCGGGCCGGACAAGGCACGGTTTACGAGTGCCAATGCGAGCGGCAGACGATTCGATGCCGCTATGTAAAGCTCCTCCCACATGAACGCCAGCCCACAAGAGGAAGTCGCCGTCAACGCCCTCGCCCCGGCCGCTTCCGCGCCGATGGCCGCGCTCATGGAACTGTGCTCGCTCTCCACCGGGATAAACTCGGTATCTACTTGTCCATTTGCCACGTAGGAGGCAAAATACTGCGGAATCTCCGTGGACGGGGTAATCGGAAATGCCGGGAACACGTCCGGGTTAATCTGCCTCAGCGCGATGGCCACGGCCTCGTTTCCTGATAAACGTTCTCTCTTGCCCATCTTATTTCACCCCTTCCATCGTAATTGCGCCAAACGGGCAGGCCTTCACACAGATGCCGCACCCTTTGCAATGGTCATAATCAAAATCCAGGCGCTTCTTGTCGGCCACCGGAATGCAGCTGTCCGGGCAGACCGGCGCGCACAACAAGCATTGCTTGCACTTCTCCCAGTCAATCTCCGGCTTCACGGCGGTCCATTCCCCCGTGGGGAACTCCTTCGAGGTTCCCGCCCCGGCAATCAACATGCCCTCCGTCAAGTCCTGCCATTTTACCTTTACACCTAATTTACTGATATCCGTCGCCATCACCGCACCTCCTGAAGCGCCATCTTAAGAGCCGCCATGTTACCATCAATCACCTCCGGCTTACTGGCAAACTTATGCGAAAAAGAAAATTTCATCTCGGTCAGAAAACGTTCCTCCTCCATGATGCCCGCCACCTTCACAATCGCCGCCAGAAGCGGCGTGTTTGGAAAATATTTTCCCAGCGTCGCCATCGACACACGTCTAGCGTCAATGGTGTAGACCTTTCCCTCATATCCTTTCAAACGCGGCACGATTTCCTCCTTGGGACGCGCCGTGTTAATCAAAATCGCCCCGTCCTTCTTAAGTCCGGCGGTCACGTCCACCGTCTCCAAAAGCGACTCGTCCACCACGACCACGTACTGCGGGTCGTAAATATTAGAATGCACGCGAATCGGCATGTCACTGATTCGGTTATATGCCGTAATCGGCGCGCCCATCCGCTCCGGACCATACTCCGGAAAGCCCTGCACGTACCTGCCGGTCTGAAATGCCACGTCAGCCAAAAGTAATGCGGCCGTCTTGGCTCCCTGCCCGCCGCGGCCGTGCCATCTAATCTCTGTCACATTGCTCATTGCTTCTCTTCCTTTCTTTACTATGAGCACTTAGCACTCGTATTTTGAGTGCTTACGTGCGAATGTAGTTACCTGCAACTTGGCGGGGTTCTTTCGAGCCTAGTGCAGCGTAACTTCCTTTATAATTATAATACCAGATTATAATACCAAAGGCTATTTTACTTCATTCTTCGCCCATTGTCTAGAGCGCACTCTGTTTTTTGTGATTTTCGTTTCTTTTTTCACCATAAAACTCGCACGTCATATCGTGGTATCGTCCCATCTTTCGTAACAATTACCAAATTCTCCGTAATAGCTTGCGAAATAATTAGTCTATCAAACGGATCTCCATGAATAAAAGGCAGTTTTCCAACTTCATCCAAATGGCAAGGCTTTATGGAAAGAAGTTCCAAATGTTCTTTTTCGCAAGTTTCCGCGATTTTAGAAACGGAACTTTTAATCTTCAATTTTCCAATACTTGACTTGATTGCAATTTCCCATAATGAAACAATACTTACATTGATTTTTTCATTACTGTGGTAAATCACTTCTGATGCTTTTTTTGAAAGTTTTTCATTATCATATAAAAAATATAACAGCGCATTTGTGTCTAATAGATACATCACATATACTCCTTAAAACATTCTGGTGTCTCATCAAAATCATCTGCAATTGCGATAAATTCACTCGCTAACGGGTTTATCGACCTATGAAATGTAACCTCCTCATACGCAGAAGAGTTTTCTTGTTTTTTTTCTGACGTATATTTTAAAAATCTTATAAATTCAACAGCCTGCTCTATTAAATCTTCCGGAAGATCTTTTGCTTCCCTAACCAATGTATCATATGCCATAAAAACACATCCTTTCTAATCACTTTAGATTTCTATCTTACCGCAAATGGTTTACCTTGTCAAACAGAAACCGTCTCGTCTCCAGCGACAAAAGTGCCAGCACGACCGTTATCATTTTCTTATTTTAATGACAAAAAAACAAGTTCCGGCAATCCCCCCGCATTGGAGGTATCGCCGGAACCTATTTTTCCTGAAAGTCAAATTTCCAACAGCAGCATAATCCCTCTATTCAAGATGCCCCTGCATGATCTCACAAACCTCGTCGATGGAATCCTGAAATTGGCCCAGGCCGTCCTTATAGTCATCCCACGTCATATCGCCTTTCACTACCTTCGGCAAATTTACGTCAATGTACTCATTCAGCCTCGTATCCAGTTTGCTCTTCGTTTCGCTTTCCTCCGACGTAAACAATGTAGGCAGCGTCAGCAAAGAACCCTTGTCCGGATAGAATGACCAATATTCATAAGCCAGCGCCACAACGCCGGTATTCGGCCTCTGCACGGTGTAGTCCGTGTCACCGCCGCCCACGATACGGCATCCCACGGCCATTCCTTCTCCCTGCACATAAGATGCCCAGTCCATGGAATCATCATAATTCATCACATATACCGTATTGCCTTCCTCGTCCGTGGTCGTGGTATAAGCTCCCTCCGTCAGGCCTACCGCCTCATACATGTCATAAGTAAAATCAACCGACTCATATTGCTCCTTCGTAAGGCCGAGCTGCGTCACCAGACCGCCCTCCCTCGAATAAGTCCAATCAAAATAGGTAAACAGCGTCGCCAATTCTTCCTCTGAGTGATCCTGACATTTCGTGGTGCACACGACGGGTGAACTAATCCGTGAATCCTGATAGGATACAATCGGTTCTACAAACTGAGCGTCCTCTGAGCCATATTTGTCATTCAAAGGAAGCGGTGCCGGCATCGCATAAAAGCTCTCCTTCTCCGCCTCGTCCGTAATCGCGGAGGAACCGCCTTTTCCAAGACCGCTGACAAAGCTGTTCCACATACCGACCTTCCCTTGTGCCTCACTGTTCGGATTGATCATGAAAAATGCCGGTGCGTCCGTCCGTTGTTCAAAATTCTGATCCAGCCACCCCTTATCGTACCATTCCCGCACACACTCGATATATGTCTCCATATACTCGGAATTGCCGTCATAAAGGACTTTGCCGTCTTTCACGTAAAATGACCCGTTGCCTCCGCCAAATGAAGAATTAAAATTTCCCAGCGGCGTATAGCCCTCATAAAAAATCGAATAGCAATACGCATCGGAACTGTCCGCCACATTATTGGCCGCAAACGCTTTTTCAAATCCGCCAAACATCCATTCCCAGTCGCTGATCGTGTAAGGATACTCCCGGCCGCTTGGGAAAATCACGTCGTCCGTGTAATCCTTGTCCGGATCCGCGCCATAATCCGCCGTGAATTTCTGTCCGTACTGGGGATTTTCCTTCCAACCGTTAAGATTACCGGATGACACGGCATCCTCCATGGGCGTGACGTCAGGATGTCCGTTCTTCACGACCTCATCGCTCTCCCAATCCCAAATATACCTGGTAGGCTCGCAATACCTTACAACCCAGTCACGCCTATACATGGAACCCGCCCAAGGCGCCCTGACCCCGTCATAAATTGAATAAATCCCATAATAATGGAACTTGCCATCCTCGTCCTTCACCCTCGTATAACTGGAAATATCAGGATTCGCATCCAAATACGCCACATAAGTCGGCATATATTTTTCCACATATTCCGTGATTTCAATCGCCTGTCCATTTTCCACCATGGCCTGCGGCGTGTCGAACGCAAATGCCGTGGTCAAGAGCTCCGGGTACTCCCCCGTGGCCATCATGGTACTGAAATTGTCCGCTTCCGAACCGCCCACGGGAACAATGAACTCTAAATCAATCTTGTTCCCCGTACCGTCCGCAGAGATGCCGCCATTCTCCACGTCCCAGCTCTGTGCCTCGACGTACTGGACAATCGGGTTCTCGCCATAATCGTCATAATACATCCCGGCAGCCTGGTTTCCGGAAATCCAAAACGTAAACCGGGCGGTAATGCCGGATGATGCACCCCCGGAATCCGAACCAGACTCCGCATCTGAGCCGGACTTCGAATCGGAACCGCAAGCCGCCGCCAGAACCACCAGCCCCACCGTCAACAAAAGCGCAACCGCCTTTTTGGCAACATTTTTCGTGCCGCCGCTTCTTTTGAACTTCATAAACATCCTCCTTTATTAAATGTATTAAATGATATTTTCTATTTTAATCTTTCGGAAAATATGTTATTATCAATTTACCAGTTAAATTATCATTTTTTCACATTGCGATAGATTTTTATTTTACAAATGGGAGGCGATTATTCTGTCCAAATTAGAGAACCACTACAATCTCATCGAACAGTTTTCCCTTGCCACCGGCATTCCGGTCAATGTGTGGCAGGACCAGTCCGTCCTCTATTCGAAATCCGCCATATACTTTCCTTACAATATCGCACTGGGCTATCTACAAGAGTACCTGAATCCGGAAACACCTATTTTCATTCTGGTATCATCGGACAATATCGCAACGGGATATGTCTACATGAAAGAGGAGCACGCCTACCTGCTCGTCGGCCCCGTTTCCCACTTCGAGATTTCCACCTCGATAGCCGCCAGAATCTGCCAGGAACTGAACATCCCCGCCACTGCCATGCCAAACCTGCGCACCTATTTTTACCAGATTCCCCCAACACCCATATCTCGTTTCAGGGATACTCTGAACCTGGCCCATTCCATATTAAATCCCGGGGAACCGACTCCCGACATCTGCCTGCACCACTTAAAACCGCGTACATCGCGCTCCATGCCCCATCCGCTGGAATATGTGTCGAATAGGGACACGCAGCTTTCCCTGCTTATCGAGTCCGCAGTGAAATACGGAAAGCCCTACCTGCTGCAAAAATACTACAGACAACAAACAAGCATAGGAACCGCTTCCCTTCCAAATCTCAGCCGTTCCCCGCTCCGCTCCATAAAAAATGTTTTTATCGGTGCCTGCAGCAGGCTCGGCCAGATTGCCGTAAGCGGCGGCCTGGACTTCGAAACCTCCCTGTTCATATCGGACAGCTACATTCCCAGGGTGGACGCGTCAAACTCATACAACGAAGTTTTTGAAATGATGTGGGAAATGATGATTGATTATGCCAAAAGAGTGGAGGCCTGCTGTATGCCAAGCTGCCGCTCTCCCGTCGTGCGCCGAATCTGCACCTACATCTCCGCAAACATGGAAACTCGGTTGTCCGTGGCCTCCATCGCCGAAGCAATCGACATGAACCCCAATTACATGGGAACACTTTTCAAAAAAGAGACCGGGAAAAACCTGGTTTCCTATATCCATGAGCGAAAAGCAAGGGAAGCCTGCTATCTTCTGGAGACAACGGACATCTCGCTCATCGAGCTGGCGGAAAAACTGGCTTTCCCCAGCCAGCAGCAGTTTCAGCGCATATTTAAGGAAGTCATCGGGTGTCCCCCCGGCAGGTACCGGCAGGAAAACACCTGACCGCCGTTAAAAACCGGCGGAAAATAACTTGTGCAGATGACACCGGTTCCTTGCTATCGCTATGGGTTCATCGGCCTATGACGGCCTTTCTAATCCCTTCGCAGTTCCTTACCGCAAATGGTTTACCTTGTCAAACAAAAAACGTCTCGCCTCCTCGTCCTCATCCAGCGACAGCAAGGCCAGCACGACCGTAATCATCACTTCATTATAATACTGCCGCATGTCCACCTGCTCCACATTGACCTCGATGCTGTTCAACATAAATGACGTCATCGCATCCGCATAGACGGCAGATGCCACGCTGCCCGGAACAATGTTTTTACAAAAAACGTCCTTGAACGACGCGGAGATAATTTCCCGCAAATTGACACGTTCCGTGTTAATTTTAGACAATGCCCTCACCTGCTCCGCATAATGCCGGTAATGCTCGCCCATCACCCGATGGTACTCGCGAATGTTCACCTGCTCCAATTCCCGTATCATCCGGTTCAGCCGCAAAATATACTGTTCCTGCATATACTCGGCAATCTCGTATTTGTCATGAAAGTGCTTGTAAAACGTCGTCCTCGTGACGGGAGTCGCGTCGAGAATGTTCTGCACCGTTATCTTTTCAAACGGCTTGTCCTTGAGCAGTTCTACCAATGCATTGCAAATCGCCCTATGCGTCCGCTCATATTGCGGGCTTTTCGTTGGTTCCATCTGTTTTCACCTCTGGTATTTTTTTGCAAATGTACGAGTGGGCTGGATACTCTTTTAGAGCATCCAGCCGCACAGCTTACATTTTTCTAAAACTTGTTCTTTAAGTGTACAATATGTACACTTAAAGAACAAGGCTTAATATTCTGATTCTTTTCATTTCTTATAAAAAAAGTTACAATATATTCAAAGCACATGGTACGAGGAGGAAATGAAAAACATGAAAGCGATTGAATTAAAATGCGAGTATCTCGACAACCCTGTCGGAATCGACGTGACGGCTCCGCGCTTTTTCTGGAAATGTAACGGTGGAAAAACGCAAAGTGCATACCAGATTATTTGCGAACGGGAGGGTAAAACCATATGGGACACGGGGAAGGTCGCCTCGTGCGAAATGACGCACATTCCATATAGGGGGAAATCCCTGCAAAGCCGCGACCGCGTAAACTGGAAGGTTCTTCTCTGGGATGAAGAGGACGCGCCCGGAGAATGGGCCGAGGCTTATTTCGAGATGGGACTTTTAGAAGAAACGGACTGGACGGCCAAATGGATTCGCGGGGATTACAAGGTCAAGAAACACGAGCGCTATCCCGTCGACTGCTTCCGCAAACAAATCCAGCCGGCACAAGACCCGGCACAAAACGTAATCCGTGCGCGTCTTTACATCACCGCCTGCGGCCTTTACGAGGCTCGTATCGACGGACGGCGCGTCGGCGACTTCTGCCTGGCTCCGGGAAGCACGGATTATCGCAAGCGAATCCAGTACCAGACATATGACGTGACGGACATGTTTACCGCGGGAGTAAGCGAAAAAAGCCTAGATGCTGCCGTCTCTGGTAATTCTGGCAGCTCCGCCGATGCCCACACGCAAAAGCACACGCTGGAAATCCAACTGGCGGACGGATGGTACCGCGGCAGCGTGGCGGCGCACGGACTCACCAAGGCCTACGGCAGCCAGACCAAGCTCTTATTCCAATTGGAACTCACATATGCCGACCACTCCTCGCAGTATTTTGTCAGTGATTCTGACACGGAATGGTCAAATGACGGCCCGATTCGCTTCGCGGACTTGAAAGACGGGGAAATCTATGACGCGAACAAGTACGCTTCCTATTCTGGAAAGGCCGTTGCGTGCGAAGGGCCAAAGGGAAAGCTGGTCGCCTCAAACAATGTCATCCCGAAAAAGATGGAAACGTTTACGGCGACGGAGATTGTCACCCCGGGCGGAAAACACGTGCTGGACTTCGGTCAAAACATCGCCGGGTTCATTTCCTTCAAGGTGAACGGTAAAAAAGGGCAGAAAGTCAAGCTTTTGATGGGAGAAATTTTAGACCAGGACGGAGAGTTCACGCAGAAAAACTTCCAGATCATAGTTCCCAAGGGCGACATGAACGCCATGACGGAAATGTTGGTGACGTGCGGGATGTACAAGGAACCCGCAGACAAGACAAAACTGAAGCCCACGCCCATGCAGCGCGTCACGTTCATCTGCAGCGGCGGCGAGGACGAATATTGTACCACATTCGCCGTATTCGGCTTCCGCTACGCGCTCATCGAGACGGAGGCGGATTATAAGCCCGAAGATTTCTGCTCCATCGCCGTATATTCCGCGATGGAAGAGACGGGCAGCTTTTCCTGCTCAAACAAAAAAGTGAACCAGTTTTACAAGAACACACTCTGGAGCATGAAAGGCAATTACCTCGACGTGCCCACGGACTGCCCGACAAGAGAACGGCTAGGATGGACCGGAGACGCGCAAGTATTTTTCAACACCGGGGCTTACATGATGAACACGGCCTCTTTCTTCCAGAAATGGATGAAGGACGTGACAGACGCGCAGGACGACAAGGGTAAAATCCCGGCGGTCATGCCTTTTTCGCGCGGTTCCATGATGTACGGCAACACCGGCACGTCAGTAGGCTGGGCCGACGCAATTTACTTGCTACCCTACCGCTATTACAAAATGTATGGTGATAAAAATATATTGGCCGATAATTACCCGGCCATGAAAAAATATGCCGACTTCCTACTGAAAAATACCGGACATAAAGACAAAAAAGCCGCCAAGGAAGACCCTTACGACAAGTACGTCTATGAAAAAGGCATTCATCTGGGCGAGTGGCTGGAGCCGGCCGAATTTGTGGAAGAAATTTCCAATCAAACCGCGACAAAGCTCGTCCACACAGAGGAATGCACCGCCTATTTCCACCTGACGATGGCCACGATGGAAGAAATCGCGCGGCTTCTGGGAAAAACCGATGACGCGGCACTTTTCCATGAATATGCGGAGGGTTCGAAAAAAGCCTATGACAACTTGTTCTTGCAGACGGTGCCGGACACCGACCGGCAGGCAAAACTGGTTCGCCCATTGGCCCTCGGGTGCGTTCCGGATGAGAAGATTGACGCGGTGGCGAACCGCCTCTTCACCGCCGTTACAAACCGGGGCTACCGCATTGGCACCGGCTTCTTGTCCACGCCGTTCGTGCTAAAGACATTGACGGAAAACGGACGCGCCGACCTCGCCTACAAAATGCTGGAAAACGAGGAGGCACCAAGCTGGCTGGCCGAGGTAAACGCCGGAGCCACCACGGTCTGGGAGGACTGGCAGGGTGACGCGAGCCACAACCATTACTCGCCGGGCGCGGTGTGCGAGTGGATGTTTGACACGATTCTCGGCATCAATGTCACCGGGGAACGGCACTTCACCGTGAAACCCGTTTCCGGCGGAACACTTGACCATGCCAAGGGAAATTATAACAGCATCTACGGAAACGTCACTTCCGGTTGGAAACGAAAAGACGGCAAGGTGACTTATGAAATCACCATCCCGGAAAATACGACCGCGACCATCGTCATTGACGGAAAAGCCACGGAAGTAGAAGCCGGGACGTACCAATTCGAGACAGTGGAACCGTAACACGAATCAGATTCCTATTGACACCATCACTTTAACGGACGGGGGCTGTGTGGCAGAGCGCACAGCCCCCGTAAACAGTAACAGATTCCTTTCGCGCTCGTGCGCATCCTCATTTTGTCCTTGTAATAGCGAAATGATGAAGTTATAATAAGAATTAACACGATGAAATGCGAGGTATAAATATGGCGAGGACGGTTGCTATTGGCAAACAAGATTTCGAAAAAATCCGATTGGGAAACTATTTTTATGTGGACAAAACATCCTTCATCAAGGAATGGTGGGACGGCGGAGACGACGTGACGCTGATTACCCGCCCCAGGCGGTTTGGTAAGACTCTGAACCTTAGCATGGTGGAGCAATTTTTCTCCGTCAAATACGCGGGGCGGGAGGACTTGTTTGAAAACTTGTCCATCTGGAACGAAGAAGAATACCGCAAGCTACAGGGAACTTATCCGGTGATTTTTCTAAGCTTCGCGGACGTGAAAAATACATCCTTTTCTGACACGCGGGAAACAATGTGCCGATTGATAAAGGCATTATATAACACATACGACTTCCTGCTGGAAGGAAACTGCCTGAACGAAGACGAGAAGAAAGAATATCAGGAGATTTCCCCTGACATGAGCCTTTCCTTGGCGGCGAATTCCCTAAAGGCGTTGTCCGGTTACCTGGCACGCTATTACGGCAAAAAAGTCATCATCTTGTTGGACGAATACGACACGCCCATGCAGGAAGCCTACGTGGACGGTTATTGGAAAGAACTGATTCCATTCATGAGGGGCTTGTTCAATGCCACGTTCAAGACGAACCCTTATCTGGAAAGGGCACTGATGACCGGCATCACGAGGGTGAGCAGGGAATCCATTTTTTCAGATTTTAACAATCCCGAGGTGGTGACCACGACCTCGGAAAAATATGAGGATTCTTTTGGCTTTACGCAGGATGAGGTCTGGGAAGCGTTAAAGGAATATGGCTTATATGAGGAACGTGAAAATGTAAGGACATGGTATGACGGGTTCACCTTTGGCAGGAAACGGGACATTTATAACCCGTGGTCCATCATTAATTTTTTGAAGAAAGGCAAATTTACCTCTTACTGGGCAAACACGAGCAGCAACGGCCTGGCCGGGAAGCTGATTCGCGAAGGAAGTGCGGACGTGAAAGTTACCATGGAAGACTTACTGGCGGGCGGAACGCTCCACACGAAGATTGACGAGCAAATCGTGTACAACCAGTTGGACAACGGTGACAGTGCGGTCTGGAGCCTGCTTTTGGCAAGCGGATATTTGCGCGTGGAAAACTACGAAATCAATGAGGACGGGGAGGAAAACTACGAACTAAAACTCACCAACAAGGAAGTCGTCCTTATGTTCAAAAAAATGATAAACGGCTGGTTTCAAACGCCTGCGTCGGCATATAACGCGTTTATCAGGGCGTTGCTTTCGGGCGACACGGAAGCCATGGGCGACTATATGAACCGAATTACCTCCACGACATTTAGCTTCTTCGACACCGGAAACGGTTCAACGGAGGAATCAGAACCGGAACGCTTTTATCACGGCTTCGTTCTGGGACTGATGGTCGATTTGTCAAAGCGGTACAAGATCACTTCAAACCGGGAGAGCGGTTACGGACGGTACGACGTGATGCTGGAACCGCGGAACAAGGAGGACGATGCCATCATCATCGAGTTCAAGGTCTGCCGGAAGGCGAAGAACCAGACGCTTGAAGCGGCCGTTAAAGAAGCATTGCAGCAGATTGAAGAGAAGAATTACGCGGCAAGCCTGGTGGATGCCGGCATGAGCCCGGAGAGAATTAGGAAATACGGGTTCGCCTTTGAAGGGAAAAAGGTTTTGATTGGAGAATAAGGATGTTAACGAATCTGCTTGTGAATTACCTCGCAGAGCATTCAAAAGTACAATTGAGACAGATCATGGTGAAAAAGAAGAGGTGACGGTTATGGCCAGGACGGTTG
>CATLEQ010000024.1 GCA_949915905.1 uncultured Lachnospiraceae bacterium
AACTGAATAAGTTGCCCTTTGTCGAGTTCGATTATTCCGGCATCACATCGGCGGCAAGCGATTATGCTGCAAAGGCTGCGGCTGCGGCAGGCGACAAGGAAGATTACACCAGCGTCCTGGACGCGTTCAACCAGGGAATGAGTACTTTTGAGACGTTCCAAGATGGATGGGCTTCTGATGCGTTCAATGCGGGCGCGGCCTGGGGTGACGGCATCGCGGACGCGGTTGGCAATTTCAGTCTGGCGGACTTGTTCGGGAGCGTGGACATGCCGAACGTTGATGAGTACACGTCCGGTTTTGGTGATTATTCATCGGGATTCGGCGACGCGCTGGCGAATTCCGGAATCGGGGACGACCTTGGCAGCATCGCCGGGGACACCGGGGCAATCAAGGACTCGCTGGACGTTACGCAGGAGGACTTGAAATATTTGCGGGACCTGGCGGAACAAGAGGTGGTGAATCGCTACACGGTGGCCGAAATCCACATTGACCAGTCAGGAATGCAGAACACCATCAACAGCGGCAACGACATTGATGGATTTATGGAGAAGTTAGAGGACTCGGTAAACGAGGCGATAGACAACATGACGGAAGGGGTGCACGAGTAAATGGCAAAAGGCGGATATGACGTATACATGAAGGATTGCTTGCTGCCCGTCACCCCGGACAAGATCCAGATAAAGATTAACAACGCGAACAAGACGGTGAAGCTCATCAACGAGGGCGAGATTAACGTCTTAAAGAACGCGGGGCTGACCGACATCGAATTTGAATGCGAGATTCCGCAGGTTCGGCAGCCTTACGCGGTTTACAAGTCGGGTTTCAAGGGGGCGGGATATTTTCTTGGCGTTTTTGAGGAATTGAAGACGGGCAGGAAGCCGTTCCAGTTCATCGTGTGCCGGAGGACACCGGACGGGAAACAATTGTTGAACACGAACATCAAGGTGTCGCTGGAGGATTACAAGATTACGGAGGATGCCAAGAACGGGTTCGACTTCAAGGTGAAGTTCAACTTGAAACAATGGCGGGACTACGGGACGAAGACCGTGAACATCAAGGTCGCGGAATCAAAACCGAAGGCTCGGGTCGAACCGAAACGAGAGACCAACAATTCACCTGCCCCGCCAGCCCCGCAGACCTATACGGTCGTGAGGGGGGACTGCCTATGGAACATCGCAAAGCGGTTTTATGGGAACGGGGCAAGATACACGGTCATTTATGACGCGAACCGGGGAGTCATCGGCGGCAATCCGAACTTGATATACCCGGGGCAGGTCTTGACCATTCCGGCGGCGTAGAAAGCGGGGTGCGTGAAATTGAACGTGGAACTTTTGATAGGGGACGAGGCGGGAGAGAGGGCGTACCTTCCGGCGGTGGAAGAGGGAATCGAGTGGACGACGGAGCGCAAGGACACGCCGGGGAAGCTGGTCTTCAAGGTGATGGCCGATGACGCGCCGGGATTTTCCGAGGGCAGCCCGGTCAGGATGAGGGCGGACGGCGACAACGTGTTTTTCGGGTTCGTGTTCAAGCAACAACGTTCCAAGGATCGGGGTATCACGGTCACGGCGTATGACCAGTTGCGGTACCTGAAGAACAAGGACACCTTGTTGTATGAAGGAAAGACCGCCGCCCAATTCGTAAAAATGATAGCGGATGACTACCAATTAAATGTGGGCGTGCTGGAGGATACCGGGTTCGTCATCGAGTCGAGGGTGGAGGAAAACACGTCGCTCTTTGAAATGATCGCGAACGCCCTGGATTTGACCCTGACCAATGGCGGGCAGATGTTTGTCTTGTTTGACGATTTTGGGAAACTGACGTTGAAGGGCTTGCCGTCCATGTACGTCGGCGTTCCCGGGGCGTACCTGGTGATTGACGAGGAAACGGGAGAAAATTTCGACTACACGTCATCCATCGATGATGACACGTTCAACAAGGTCAAGCTGACCTATGACAACGAGGAAACTGGCCGTCGGGAGGTTTTCATCACGCAGGACTCTTCCAACATCAACAAGTGGGGAATCCTGCAATATTTTGACACGCTGCAAAAGGGCGAGAACGGCCAAGCGAAAGCGGAGGCCTTGTTGAAGCTATACAACAAGAAGACGAGGAACTTGAAAATCACGAACGCCATCGGCGACAACCGGGTCAGGGCGGGGTCGATGGTGGTGGTCAACTTAGACCTCGGGGACGTGAAACTGAAAAACTGGATGCTCGTGGAGAAATGCACGCACACGTACAAGGAGGGCGAGCATTGGATGGACTTGACACTTAGGGGAGGTGAGTTTGTTGGCTGATGCAAATGGGCTTGTGGGAGCGATGAAGAGGGCGGCCATCGAGGCGGTCAATGCCACGAAGCCGGTCAACGTGTATTTCGGCGAGGTGGTGGGCGTTTCGCCGTTGAAAATCAACGTCGAGCAAAAGATGACGTTGGGTGAAAAGCAGCTGATACTTTCGAGGAACGTGACGGACCATGTCCTGGCGGTCACCGTTGACTGCGAGACGGCGAGCGGCCTTGGCATGCACGCCCACACCGTAAACGGGACGGATGGTGCCGGAGACTCCATTGATTTAATTACGGGTCAGAGCAACCTCGCCCACACGCACAGAATCGCGGGAAGGAAAACGGTTACCGTTCACAATGGCTTGGTTGTCGGTGACAAGGTGATTCTGGCGAGGCGGCAGGAAGGGCAGCGGTTCATCGTGCTGGATCGGGTTGGAGCATGATACCTTCGACGATTGGTTTTTTAGACCAAGACTTCGAAATCGAGGAACAACCAAGCCTGACTTATAAAATGAACCTGGATGGTGAATCCGTCCGGGGGCTGACGGACGACCAAGAGGCGATGAGGCAGGCCGTGTTTAAGGCGTTGAACACGGAACGCTATCAGTACGTCATGTATCCGTGGTGGTACGGCATCGAGACCATCGACTTGTACGGGGAGCCGGTGACGTACGTCTGCCCGGAACTGGAACGCAGGATTACGGAGGCGTTGCTCGTGGACGCGAGAATCAGCAAGGTGACGGATTTCGAATTTGACCTCGGGACGAAGGGGACGGTTTGCGTTTCCTTCACGGTGCATACCGTTTACGGGGCAATCAAGGCAGAAAAGGAGGTAAGCGTCTAAATGTACGAAGGGGAAACTTACGAGGTCATATTGGAGCGGATGCTGAGCCGGGTGCCGGATAAGATGGACAAGCGGCCGGGTTCCGTCATTTATGACACGCACAGTCCGACGGCCATTGAATTTCAAATTTTGTACATTGAGCTGGAATACCTGATAAAGAATTCATATGGCGGTACCGCCGCGCGGGAGTTTTTAATTTTGCTCGCGAAGGATAGGGGGCTGTCGCCGGAACCCGCCACCAAGGCAATTTTGAAGGGCGAGTTCAGTCCGACGGACGTGGACGTGACGGGAAAGCGTTTCAACATCGGGGATGTCAATTACGTGGTGATGGGGCAGATACTTCCCGGACAATACCAGGTGCGTTGTGAAAAGGAGGGGACGGTCGGCAACCAATACCTGGGGGACATGACACCTATTGACTATGTGGAAGGATTGCAGACCGCGCGGCTTACCGAGATATTGATACCCGGGGAAGACGAGGAAGATACCGAGGCGTTCCGGCAACGGTACTTTGACAGTTTCGACGAGCAGTCATTCGGTGGAAACCGTGCGGAATACTTGGAAGTGGTGAAGCGGATTGACGGCGTTGGCGGCCTGAAGGTGACGAGGGTGTGGAACGGTGACGTTCGGCCTGCCGAAATGATACCCACCGCAAAGGTCTCCACCTGGTACGGTTCCGTCATTGACGGGTTGGATGCGGAAGTGGCGACGTGGCTCTCCGCCGTTTATCTGGCCGCGAGTCAGAAAAAGCTGACCGTTGGCGGTACCGTCCTCGTGACGGTCGTCAATTCCATGGATTACGGCGAAGCGTCGGACGTACTGCTGGACAAGATCCAGACGGAGCTTGACCCGGAACAAAACGCCGGGGAAGGTTTCGGCCTTGCGCCGATTGGGCACGTGGTGAACGTCAAAAGCGCGAAGGCCGTCCAGACGGTCATTAAGACGACGGTGACGTTTGCCGAAGGGTATGGCTGGTCGAACATCAAGTCCTTGATAGAGGGCGCGGTGGACGCGTATTTGTTGGAACTGCGCAAAGGTTGGGCGGACGGCCAGAATGTTATCGTCAGAATCAGCCAGGTGGAGACGAGGATTCTTGGCGTGCAGGGCGTGCTTGACGTGGCCGACACAAAGATAAACGGCTCCGCGAGCAACCTGGTGCTGACGGAGTACCAGATACCGGTGTTGGGAGGTGTGTCGGCATGATAAGGGAGGTTGACCTGGTTTCGTATCTCCCGCCCTTCATGCGGGACTACAAGGAACTGGCCGGGACGCTCGAAGCCGAGAACCCGGAATTTAAATTGGCATGGAAGGCCACGGACGGAATACTGAAGAACCGCTTCATTTCCACGGCTGACGAGTATGGCATTTCCATGTTTGAGAAGATGCTGGGCATTTATCCGTCGGAAGGGGACTCGCTTGAAAGCAGGAGGGCGAGGGTGCAAAATAGGTGGTTCAACTTGACCCCGTACACAATCCGGGTGTTGTGCCTGAAACTGGCTGAATTGCTAGGTGGGAGCCACTTGTTCACCATTCGCCCGGATTTTGAGGAAAACTATGGACTGGAATTGACGATGTACTTCTTGGACGATACCCGGATGGAGGAGGCGAAACACCTCCTGGCTGGCGTGATACCGTTGAACATCGTGACGACCCTCGTGTACGAGAGCGCGCATGAGGGACGGGTTTACCACGGGGCGGTGATGGGAGAAGCGGACATCGTTGAAATAAGGCAAAGGAAGGTGTAAAGGAATGGCATGGACTGGACTGACATTGACGGTTGATGGGAGGAACGCGCTGAACCAGGCGCAGGCCGCCAATCAAATGAACATTAAATCCATCGTGGTGGGGGACGGCTCCCCGCCGTCGAATTTTAGAACCATGAAGGGACTCGTACATCAGTTGTTTGAAGTTACGGATTTGAAGCTGGATGTCGTGGATAATAAGTGCGTCCTCACGGCGGACTTCCCAAAGGTGGATTATGATTACTATTTCCGGGAGATAGGTGTCGTGGTCACCACGGAGGACGGGGACGTGTTGTACGTTTATGACAATTGTGGCGATGACGCGCAATATATCGTGACCAGTACCGGGGTAGAAAGCACGCAGAAGAGAATACGGATATCCTTGTTGATATCGGACGTGGCGAACATTACCGTGACATCGCCGAGCATCTTGTATGTCGGGTATGATGAGTTTGAAACGGAGGTTGAAAAACTAAGGCAAGCAGAAGAGGAAATCACCGCGCTGCAGGGTCAGGTGGAAGAGCTGGAAGCGGGGAAGGTGGACAAGGCCGGGGACACGATGACGGGGGCGTTAAAAGTGGAGGGGGATGTCACGGCGACCAAATTTGTCGGGAAATCAACCAGCACCGACAAATGGGCAAATATCAGAAACATCAACGGGATGTCGGTCGACGGCTCTGCGAACAGAACGAACTACGGCGTTTGCTCCACGGCTGCGGCTACGGCTGCAAAAACCGTGTCATGCGATGGCTTCGCGCTCGTGACCGGGGCGGAAATTACCGTCAAGTTCACGATAACGAACACGGCTGCGAACCCTACATTGAACGTGAGCAATACGGGAGCGAAGGAAATTTATTATCGTGGCTCAAAACTTCCGGGAGGCACGCACGCTAATAGCCAAAGAGCGTTTAGGGCGAATGGAATACGAACATTCCGTTATACCGGGTCATATTACGAACTCGTTGGGGATTTGGACGCGGATACGACCTATGCATTGGCCACCACGTCGGCGAACGGCCTGATGTCCAAGGAGGACAAGGCGAAGTTGGACGGCATGCCCAAGAATTTTGAGCCAATCATAGCGTCGTCACAGCACGAGAATCCTAACGTTCAATGGATGGAATTCTGCGATATCGTAATCGTTTCCGCCCCGGCGAACCAACCGATAGAATTTGAATTTACATCAAAATATATGGCCGGGATAGGGAAACTCTCGCTGTATTTTAATGATGCAATTAGTGCCGATGCCACTACGGTAAACGCATTTTACAAGAATCAGTATGTTCCGGATGCATTTTTGTTTAATCGCGGAGGTGGAATATGGAGCATATACGTGAAACGGGTGGCCAATGACGAACAAACCAGTGCGTTTAAGATAAAGATTGGAGACTATGAGAAGGAAAAGGTAGTCATTACAATGCATCTTGTACCTAACGATGCATCATCAATACCAGAAAACAAGAGAATCTACGCTACAATACCGTATGCTACTGGCATAAAAGGAAATGCGGAAAGCGCGTATCGAACCGGGAATGTGAACCTGACTGCCAATAACATTGGAGCGTTACCAATCACCGGCGGAACTATGCAAGGTCCGATTTTTATGGGACTAGAAACGAGTGACACGACCCCTGCAATTGTGTGGAGGACAAAGAATACGTTTCGTTGGATTGGTACTGGTGATAGTAGTGGCGATAATTGGCAAATATATGATGAGAATGTTGGAAGAGTCATTATATCAAGCCAAACAAATGGTTATGGTTTTGCATATGGCGGTAGCAAAGTTTCTATCTACACCAATTCAGAAGGTGGAAATTTGCAGTTGGTTAGTCCTAACGGAGCTGCAAGAAGCGAGATTGATTTAAACAACAATAGTAGATGCAGATGGTATGTACAGAATACCAAAGATAACTCCATATTATCCTATATACAGTTACACACAGACGGCCGACTTGATGCGTACGGAAAAGACACGGTTTCTCTATATGGCAACAGAAATATTGCCGGAGTAAGGATTATTGACATAGACGGTACATGGGGGCTTATTCAAGCCGCTGATTTTTCAATAAAGTCTTCCCGCCGTTACAAGGAAAATATACAAGCAATGACAAAAAAACGGGCGAAGGCCATTCTGGATGTGGAGGTCGTGACGTTTGACTATAAGGACGGGATAGTCAACAATCCACTTGACCGAACTGGTGTAATTGCGGAGGAAGTAGTCGGGGTCATACCAGAAGTCGTAAACTATACTATTATAGACGATGATAAAGTGCCGGATTCGGTAGATTATTCTAAGTTTGTGCCCTATCTGATTAAAATGGTGCAAATCCAACAAAACGAAATAGACCGACTGAAATTGGAAAACGCCGCATTGGCCGAGCGGCTGACGGCAATCGAGGAACGGCTTGAGATGGATGCGAATGGCACGCTTCAGGATGCGGCGATGCCAGGAGCATGAAGAAATACGAAAGGGGGGGGTGGCCATGAAAACGGCATATAGAATCCGCGCACCGGACGGGTGCGGAGGCATCCGAGCAAGGCCGTGAGGCCTTCTTTTTTTGGAAGAAAAATAAGAAGGGAGATTCCGATGGGACAATTTTTAATGCAGACTTATACGATTGTTTTGCCAGTTCTGCTCGGGTACATAGTGTGGTTGCTGAAAAGACAAAAGAAGGATCGGGACGCAAACGGCAAGGGGACGATGCTCCTGCTCCGGGTACAGCTGATTGAGTACCATGACCGTTACACAAGCGAGGGTCACATCCCGTCATATGCTTTGGAAAATTTCATCGAGATGTACGAGGCGTACCATGACCTGGGCGGAAATGGGATGGTGACGGAGATGTACAAGGAAGTTTTGGAACTGGAAATCAGAAAGTAAAGGAGAATGATTATGAACATGGAGATTTTATTGCAGTATGTAACTTACATGTTGGCCGCAATCGGGGTGATGGCGTTTTTTGTGAGCCTGGTCACGCAGGTGATTAAGGAGATGCCGAAACTCCGGGAGATTCAGACGAACGTGGTGGCGTTGGTGACATCACTTATTTTATGTCCGCTATGCATTGTTGCAGTATGCCTATATTTTAAAATTGTGATTACTTGGTATTACGTATTTGCGGCATTCCTTGCGGCCTTTGTGGTATACCTGGTAAGCACCGGCGGCTGGGAGAAAGTCGCGGAGATGTGGAACCGGACAAAATATAAGAAATAGTAGGCGGGACGAGTGACATCGTCCTCTTTTTGCGCCGGCGCAACTGGCCGGAATTTCAGAAAAAGAAAGTGAGGAAAAGGAAAATGGATGAGAAGATTTATGATGTGAATGGCGTGGAAATTTCAGAGGAAGCGTTGGAAGAACTGACGAACGGGAAGGGGGATGACGAGGATGAGTAACTCCAGTCTTGTAAGCTATACGAGGATTAGCCCAAACCGCTCGTCACGGAACGGGCAGAGAATTACGGGAATCATCCCGCATCACCAGGCGAGCAATTTGAGCCTGCAGACATTGGGGAACGTGTTTGCCGACCCGAACCGCAAGGCATCGTCAACCTATGGCATCGACTGTTACGGCGGTGTGGGGCTGTATGTTGATGAAAGCGAGAGGCCGTGGACTTCCAGCAACGCGGCCGCCGACCGTCGGTCGGTGACCATCGAGGTCGCGAATAGCTCCACCGGCGGGGAATGGCCGGTGTCTGACGCGTCATGGAACGCGCTTATTGAACTTTGCGTGGATATCTGTCGGAGGAACGGGATTCCGAAGCTCGTATGGACTGGCGGGACGGACGGGAACCTGACCACGCACGACATGTATGCGGCCACGAACTGCCCAGGACCTTACTTGAAGAGTCGCATGCCACAGCTGGCCGATGAGGTGAACAAGAGGCTTGGCGTGACCATTTCCGGCGGCGCATCGGCTTCGCAGCAGAACACGGGCGCGGGCGGCAAAAAGTCCAATGAGGAGGTTGCCAGGGAAGTCATTGCTGGGAAATGGGGCAATGGTGCCGATCGGGCGAACCGCCTGCAAGCCGCCGGGTATGATGCAAACGTGGTGCAGGCCATCGTCAACAAGATGTTGGCCGGTACATATACGGGCGGCACGTCTACGGCTCCGGCCAGAAAGTCCAACGACCAGATCGCCCAGGAGGTCATCAACGGCAAGTGGGGTAACGGTGCCGATCGGGCGAACCGACTCCGGGCGGCAGGGTACGATGTCAACGTCATCCAAAACATCGTCAACCAGAAGCTGGGCGTAAAGAGTCAGGTGCAGGCCACGAATAGAAAGACCGTGGAGCAGCTTGCCAAGGAAGTTTGGGCTGGCACGTGGGGGAGCGGCCAGGACCGTGTCAACCGCTTACGGGCGGCCGGATATGACCCGACGGCAGTGCAGAAGATGGTAAACAAGTTATATGGCTGATATGCGAAAATCCCCCGGAAATTCGGTGTTTCCGGGGGTGGCATATTGTATCATCTGTGGGGGCATGAGTGGGGCATTCATATTAAAAGATATTGCAATTATTTAAATGGGTGTTGCTTCAAAATGCTTTAAAATCAAAGGTGTTTTGAAAATGTTATTAACCTATATTAATTATCTGTTTATCAATCATTAGTTGGACGGTGTTTCTGTCCAATATTCTTAGTTCCTCTGAAAATATGCCCATAGTCCTCTCCACATTTCTACAAATCGCATAGACTTCCTTATACAAGGGCTTGAATTCCGGATGTTGTTGGATTAGTTTCACAATCCATTCCGGGTCATCTACGCTCAAAAAGGTCAGCCACACGTCCAACGGGGTTTCCATGCCCCTATTGTATAGGTTTTGACGGAAGATGTCCAGAGGGATAAAGACATATTCTTGTAAGAGATTGATTTTTAATCTTGTGTCCACCGTCGCCTGCGCGTGGTGGATATAATCGTCTGGTAATTCGTGAAATTCTTCCGTGCTTGTTTCAAATTGATAAAAAAATAAATTTGTGCCATATTTTTTCGAAAAAATAACAGACAAATAACACGGGACTGTTATAGTGAAATCGTAAACATTGAGAAAGGCGGTGATCGTATAGCATTTCAAGGGAAAATGCTTCCTTGTCATAGCAGGGAGGCGGTGGTCACGGTAACGTCATACGAACAGGGCGTGCTGAGTGGCTATATGCAGCATCCACGATTGGAGAGACGAGTAGAATTGAAGAGTTTGTCGCAGATGCTGTTGCTTCTTGATGAATTGCTGGACTTGGAAAATTGTCCCAATCAACCATTGCCGCTGATTCATCCGGAATGCAAAGAGGAGGATGCCACGGTATTTCGCATACAGATTCTTTTCCGGGAACATTACACATGGCAAGGGCGGTTGGTCTGGCAGAATGAGAATCAGGAGACAGTATTTCATAGTGCCATAGAACTGCTCCAACTGTTGGACGAGATTCTTGCAGAGTAACAAGGAAGTAACTAAAAGGTAACTGTTCAGCCCGCGTTGGCGCGGTACTGAATTATAACACAAAAAGGTGACAAGGAAGAGACGAGTTATGCTTCCCGCTCGTGTCGGCAAGGGGAAGAATGGTAACGAAAAAGGAATCAAGTAGAAAGAGTGGAGATTCGGGGATTGGAAAATTCCCGAGAATGTTTGAGGAGGTTGCGATGAAAAGAAGAAATAAAGGGCATGGAAAATGGATGGCTTTTTTGTTGGCTCTCTTTATGATGGTAACTTCGGTGTCGACGGCGGGATTTGCCGCATATGCGTCAGATCTTCCAAGTGAGGCGGGGACGCAGGAAGCGGCGTTACCGGAAGAGGGAATCGATGTAACCGCAGGAGACGTGCAGGCGCAGACTGCGCAAGCGGCAGAACCGGTGGAAAATTTGGTGGAGGAACCGTCAGAATCGACGATGTCGGTAGAGCTTACGGAGGAGAAAACGACGGCACCGGCAGATGAGACACCCGGTGAGGATGCGGGAGACTCTGATACCACGGAAAACGTGGGCGGAGCAAAATTCGTGGAAACGGCGGAGCCGGTGAAAGAGGCCGACAAGGCGGCAGAGTCAGTAGGTTCTGCAAACGATGCGGATGCAGAGTCGGCCGAAAAGGCAAATGACGAGGATGCAGCTGATACGGAGGAAGGCAAAGGGCAAGACGGCGAGGAAGCTGATGAAGAAGCAATCGCGGATTTGCTGACACGCATCGAAAGTGCAATCGCCGAGTTGCCAAAAGCGGAAGATATCGATGAAAATACCGATATGGAAGCCCTAAATAAATTGGGCGAGAAGTTCAACGCTCTTTATGAGGAATGTTTCACATATGAGAACGAAGAAGTGACGGCGGCGCAGGATAAGCTGGTTGAGGCAATGGCGACCTTGCAGGAGATGATGGGGCTGGCGGCTGAGAAAGCGACAGAGCGGGATGTCTTTTATGTGAATGCGGCCGCAAATGAAGAAGATGCGAATGGTTCCGAGGAGCATCCGTTTACGTCATTGGCAGATGCGGTAAAGGCGGCGAATGCGAGCACGGAAGAGAATATAACTATTATTTTACAATCCGATTTGACGGCTACAAGTTGTGCACGCTTCGTAGGTAAAAATGTGGTGATTCAAGGAAATGGCCATACGATTACCCGAGGGGTAACGTTTGATACAATTCCTGATAATGCCCGTAGCTGGTACAATCCGGCGATGATAGAGGTGTGTGACAATAGCCATATATCTAGGACGCTTCGTTTGGAAAATATTACGTTGGATGATGCCGGAAATATGGCGGGAACACGTTATAGTCAGGCAACTACCGATGGAAAAGGTGGAAACGATGATACCGTTCAAGATGCCATTATCGCTACTTATGACGGAGTAGGAACCATCACTTTGGATTCAAGGACAGAATTAAGAGGTTATGGCGGTATGTCTGCAGTGCGGCTTTCTGGTGGAACATTGATTATGGAGTCGGGAAGCAAGATTACCGGAGGAAAGAATTTTAACACTAGGGGTGGCGGTAACGGCCCGGCGGGCGCTGTTTGGATTCAGGGTGGCAGTATCATCATGAACCCAGGTTCAGAGATTACCGGTGTGACGGGACGCGCGATTTATCTGGTAGAAATATCAGCGGCGGTAGTTGTGCAATTAGTGTGATTAGCAGTAGCTTTAGGGCGGAAAACGGCTCTTTGATTACTGGCTTGAGAAATACCAGAGTTGCCAATATCAATGGGGTAAAGGAAGAGGATAAAAATCCGCATATAATGTCGCTTGATGGAACGATAACAGACTGTACGTACGGTGACGTATTGTTTGGGACGTGGTATGCGAGATATATTATTGGTCCCAATGCCGTGATTGAGAACACGACTGCGAGTAGCCGAACCATAGGTATGTTCTATTTGCAAAATGGTGGTGAGATAAATTTTGAAGGTAAGGTTCAAAATAACAATAATACCGTCGTGTATATGGGAAATCAAGGTGGCGGCGCGACGATTGCCCGTGTGAAAGATGGCGCATACATTCATAATAATCAGGGCTATGGCATTTATGCCAATAACAGTGGCTATGTAATTATGGAAGGCGGTGAGATTTCCAATAGCAGTTATGGTATATATGTTCGTAGTAAAAGCAATTGGCGAGATGCCGCACTGGATATGTCGGGTGGCAGAATTGTAGATAATTCTTCCTATGGTGTATATTTTGCGACGACGGCAAATAGTACACGATCGTGGGTTAACATTACTGGCGGCGAGATTAGTGGAAATGGATATAACCAGCTCTATATAAGTGGTTCCTATGCTACGGACAGCCTTAGCAGATGCCATGTGGCTTCGGGTGTGGTGAGAGCGACGGGGGAAAAGGCAGCAACTATAGGTACGTCGTTTGGAACATTAACAATGGATGTGGAGCATGAAGAAATTTATCTGGGTGGTGCTTTGTCAAAGTCGTCTGCCGAGTTAAAAAAACTTGTGGGAGAATTCAAAGTTGATGCTGGGGATGAAAATAGCTATGCAGCAAAGGGCAGTGCACTTTGGTTTAAGCCGACTATGGATAGTTTTCATTTTATGATTGCCCAACCTTCTAAATGGACTATTAATTATGCTCTTCCCCTCTATGTGGCCTATATTCCATTACAAGCAGACGGAACTCCGATGGCTGATGCGATATTGACTGCGGTTAGGGTGAATAACAAGGCAACTATAGACGTAACACTCGATAACTTGACCCCGAATCAGTCTTATGCATTGATGTGGATGCAGCCGACAGAGAAGTTTGGTACGTTGGCACTCACGGCCCCGGCAGAAGTGAACGAGGTTTTGGGAACGGCTGATTACGAAATTCCATATACGGCGACGTATACGTTGTCTAAGGACATAAAAGGGGAACTGAAAGCGGGAGACGAGATTGCTTTTGACATTATTCTGGACGAAAAGCTTACCTATAAGGAAGGCACCTTGAATGTGGCAGAGGATAGCGTGTTTGAATTGGTGGAAACAGATCCGTCTATTTCTGGAAATGCAATGACAGTTACTTTGAGACTAAAGGAAGATTATGATGGAAATGGCGGAAGTGCGGCATTAGATTTTGCCACCACTATGAATATTCCAGAAGAAGCCGAATTTGTGGCGGGCACATTGAGAACAGATGTAACGGCAAAAGGAACTGTATTGTTGCCAGGGAAAGCTGAAAAAACATCATTTACTGTTTTGACTCCGGCTCCTTGTGAGACGAAGTTGGTTCCGTTGTCGGTTTACACGGTCACATATGCGGACGGAACCGCCGAGGGCGGTAGCCTGACGGTGAAAGAGGGAACCAAGATTACATTGAATCCTTCTGGGGAAGGCGAATATACGTTGACAGATTGGGCGGCAGATGAAAACGGTGAGCTGAGTCTGGTGGTAATGGGCGACGTTGTATTGCCAAGTCCGGAACTGCCGGGATATCTCTTTGACAGATGGAGCATTGCAGAAAGGAATAAAACAGATGTAAACTTCAATGCCAATTGGTGGACACCAACAGAATATGGCACACTGGTACTTGATGGTACTGCAAGTATAGAGGAAGTGCTGGGAACGACTACCTATGACGTGGATTATGCGGTGACGTACGCGATGTCTGAAGAGATTAGGGAGTTTGCAAAATCAGGGGATGTGTTTACAGTGACGCTTACATTGGATGAGGCACTTTCCTATCAGGGAAATTCCTTGAATTTGTCGGAAGAGAGCATCTATGAGTTGGTTAATGCCACTGTAGAAAGTAATATCTTGACAGTAGAATTGCGACTGAAAGAGGGATACACAACAGAAACGGTTGGAAGTGTAAGATTTACGTTCCAGACAAATGCGCAGTTTGCGGAATTCCCAACGGGAGTTTTGAGGACGGAAGGTAAGATTGCAGGTACGATAAATGTATCTGGAAAGGATAAAACATTTGAATTTGAGGCCGGACAATGCGACACGCAGTTGGTTCCGTTGGCAAATTATACGATTTCTTATGATAATGGAACGACTGAAGGTGGAAGCTTGACAGTGAAAGCGGGCACGCAAATCACGGTTGATACCAATGGCGGTGTCTATGTGCCGACAGATGGTTGGGACGTGGATGGAAATCGTTATACGTGGAATGTGACAGAAAATATCATATTGCAAAATCCGGTTCGTGAAGGATATGCATTTGATGGATGGACGGTAGATGAAGAAACGGTGACGTTTACGGCAAATTGGGAGGAAGTTCCGGTGGTAGATCCAACGGATCCGACAGATCCGGAGAATCCGACAAACCCGGAGGAGCCGACAAATCCGACAACGCCGGAAAATCCGAATCAGCCGACAACACCGGTTCAGCCGACACCGGACACGCCGACTACTCCAGTGGCACCGACCACTCCGGTAACACCGGCACCGACACCGACCGCACCAGCGGCACCAGTGCCAGCTCCGACTGCACCAGCACCAGCAGCACCGGCACCGACTGCGCCAGCGGTAGTTGCGGTACCGGATACGGCGGTTCCGTTGGCACAGCCTGATGCGGAGGAAGATTTGGAGACGGTTCAGGATGATGACGTACCTTTGGCAAATGTAAAGGATGCGGGAGTGACGACTCTGGAAAATACGGCAGCAGAAACCTGGGCACTCATGAACCTGATTCTCATGATTGTCACCGCGTTGTTGAGTGTGGCAATGGTTGCAAGACATTTTGCAGGAAAGAATAGAGAGGATGACGAGGAGGACGATCAGGAAAATGCCAGGAGAAAAGAGTCGGGAAATAAAGGCATGCTGAGATTGTCAAGCCTGCTTCCGACACTTGCCGCAATCATCTTGTTCGTGCTGACGACGAATCTCGATGCACAGATGGTATTGGTAAACGGCTGGACGATTTTGATGCTGGTATTTGCAATTGTCAATGGCACTTTAACGGTATTGACGGTTAAAAATGCGGAAGGTAGCAAAGAAAGAGCCGCCAGATAATCGAAAGGCTGCTTCATGCAAGTAAGCTAAATACAATCAAACACAAGAGCCGTGCCCGTGAAGGGGCGGCTCTTGTGTTTGGCGATAAAACAGTTTAACCTCATCAGGTAAGTACCCCGCTTCCTAAAGCGGGGGGACTTCCTTGTTTCAGTGGGAGTACAAGTTCCCACTGAAATCTCGCGAAGTGGCAATGAGGTTATGAGCAAGTCGCGAAGCGGATTGCGAATATCCGCTTGACAAATAAGAAAAAACCTCCGAAATTCTTTCGGAGGTCTTAGAGAGGCACAGACCGGATTTGAACTTCTGGAGTATGCCGAAAAACCTTATAGAAAGGAGGTTTGCGCCACCTCTGATTCCATTTGTACAACTTTTGTACAACTTTTCTTTCGTTTCCCATCATGACAATTAACGGGTAAAAATCAGGGCGAGAATCCATCGCCCTTTTTTCTTGTTCGCCTGCATCAGCGAAACAGCGTTCCGTAAGGACACCCCGAGCAACGGTGTACCTAATAGGGCGGCGGGTTGTCGGGGTGAGCGTCCGGCCACAATAACATACAAACACTTAACAGTATTTACAAGCTTATTCCAAGCAGACAATTCCTTGTCGACTTTTTCAACTTGTACATCGCCCATAATAGGCATATCCTTACTACCAGTATTAATGGTATTCAAAGTAACCATCTGGCCATCCGTACTGATGGAAAATGACGCTTCAAATGGGTTAAGTAAATACCCATTCGGGGCTTTTGTTTCAGCCACCTTATAATCACCATACGGCAACTTGCTTGCACCAGTAGAAGCATAACCGTTCTCATTTGTGGTAATTACACCAACGACTTCGCCGTTAGCCGCAACAGCAGTACCATCAAGCTTCTTAACCGGATTGACACTCATATTATAGATAGTAAACTCGGCACCTGCAAGAGCCGCGTCACCCTCGGGGCTGGCAAGCTCGGTGTTTGCATCAAACTTAGTAAGTTCCAAGCCACCAAGGATAGTTGAATCCTCGTAATGAGTGATTGTTGAAGTGGCATCTTGTTCAGACTGAATAATGTTGTCGTTTATTGCACCTTCAATTTGCATGTGAGCACCATAAACAGTGTCTGATTCTGTGATATGACCAACATATAAGGTATTGTCAATTTTATACCCCGTAGGGGCTTTTGTTTCTTGGATTGTGATTGTTCCAATTGGATACATATATAAACCCGAAGTATTGTCAACAAACCAATCACCACTAACAAGATGATTGTTAGAAGCTATCGCCTGCATATCAATAATACCATTCGCATTAGTTGCCAACACCATCTCCTTCAACGGAGCACCCTCTACCTTATCACTGCCATAGAACTTAAAGGTATACTCGGCACCTGCCAAAGAAGCATTACCCTGCGGGATATCAGACAAGTCCTTAATGACTTTACCGTCTTGGTCGCGTTTTCTAAGTATAATCATACCCGGGTCGTTCTTGGGTTGATTATCGAGGGCGGAGTTAGTACCGATGACCGACTTATCAATCGTCTTAGTTTCACCCGCCGCCACGGAAAACTTATACACACCAGTGTTATGTTGGAAGCCTTGTGGTGCTTGTTTCTCATATACCCAATATTCACCAATTGATGTTATTCTGCATTTTATTTGATAGTAAAAAAGGGGGTTTTTCGGAGAATTAATTGATAGTGTCAGCACATTCATCTGATTTGTCGCTTGATTACTTTTCATGTTCTCCATACTTGGAAGTCAAGGCCATTAGCCGCTTGAGGGAAGTCTTGATGTCTTGACTTCCAAGTATGGAGAACATACTATCAAATAAGGGCAAAAGTCATCCTCATTTAATTCTGCGAAATCGGCATCAAATAAAGTGCCGGACGACACCAATTGACGATTAACAATCCCTTGGATGTTGAACTAGAAAAAGAGCCACTCATCGGAGTGGCTCTACAAACAACAACCCTATTTCGTTTTACCACACTTACGACAATGATACCCGCTTATAACTTTCTCGTCGTAGGCCTCCTTATCTACCACGGTTTCGTCCCAAGCCTTACTATCGACTACGGTCTCATCCCAAGCGGCTTTATCTACGACCACTTCATCATAGGCCGCCTTATCTACTACAACTTCGTCCCAAGCCGCCTTAGTCTGAATCCACTCGGGTTCTTTCCAGTAGCCTTGTTCGGGGGTTGCACCCTGTGTTTCCCAAGTAATCCCTGCCCCTCCGTGATTACAATCTCCTTCAAGTAGTTTAGACTGTCTGTGATTAGACATAACTGACTCATCAGTACAAGAAAATCCACATTGACAATGAATAATCGCCACTTGTGTTCCCTGTGACGCTGCCTGAGTTACTACCCACTGACGTTGGGTCCAGTACCCTTCTGGCTCGTGGCGAACGGTATGAGTCACGGCATCATGATGAACGGTATGGGTTACTGCATCATGGTGAACCACATGTGAACCCACCGGATGATGAACGACATGTGTCACGGCATCGTGGTGGACGGTTTTGTACTCAGCTACCCAATCGTGGGTGCAATCCTGCTTGACCGGAGTATTGCCGCCGCTGTTCCCACTATTACTACCATTCCTGCTTGATTTGTTCGAAGAACTTTCATTTCCAGAATCCTTCGGCTTAGGCTTTTCATCCTTTGATGTCTCCGTCTTGGCCACTTCAACGCTCGCGTCCTCTTCCTTATCGGACTCTTGCACTTCCTCACTCCCCTCTTCGGATTCCCCTTCGTCGTGAGCAATGTCTTCTATGTCTATCAACACCCCTCCACCAAGGGAAGGACTCGCGTCACCTCTGGCTTCAGCACCGCCGCAAGCGGCAACGCTCAATGCCACCACGAACGCCATTCCCATCATTGCCAATCTCTTCCTAAACATAATCCTCACTTCCTTCGTATTTTCGATTTATTTCTAAATCTTTATTCTTGTATCTCCATTCATATTCCAATGTTTTGCCGATGCACCCCGAGTAATTGCACTCCCGATAGAATGCCTATTAATCGAGATGATTACTTTTCACGGAGTGCACCTTTTGTCGGCAATTTTCTTTTAGTTAAGAAAATCAATCTTATTGGTTCTGATTTCCGTGTAATCAAAATGATTTTCTAATTTTTTAAGCAAATCCTTTTGCGTTTCACGTCCCACGCCGAACTTAATCTGCATACCGTGTATCACGTTGTAGAAGAACTCGCGCGTATTCTCCTCTTCGTCTGCAAGTTTCTCCATTTGTTCAATCGTGCCGATGATGGCATATGTTTTTTCAGTCTCTTCATCAAAAACGGCAAATGCAATTGTCGGTATCAGGTCGGTTCCACATGCGTCCTTAATCTCCCGCACGTCTTTGTCCTCGAATACCCGCGAACGCGTTTCCGAGCGTGGAATGTTCCTATAACGTACCGCGATACCATACTGTTTGGTGCCGTCATCGCTTGTCGTTACAAAGTCAATCTTTTTGTTTTCACTGGAAATGGTCTTATAACCTTTTTTGCTCGTTAAAATGTACTGAATCAACGCTTTACTACTGACTTCTTCCAAAATCTTCATTGCAAACTACCTCTCTTTCGTGCTTCGATTTTTTTACTTTTGCGTTTCCAATAATCAGGGTACAAGTATCAATATATCTCTTTCATCGCTTCGATAACTTCTTCAAGCTACGATACTCTGGGTGGCCGCACATGATGACTGCCTGATATCTTTCACCTCTCTTTTCCATATGTATTTTGTGCAACACCATGGTTAAAACTGTCTTCTTTACGTTTGTGTTTTATCACTCCCTTCATTACGTATGCAAACATTGTATACCATTCATCACCGGATGTCAAGCCGTACTATCTTTTTGATAATGCAATATCTTTTTGACCAGTATAATATCTTTTTTATAAATTAAAAGGAGGAGAGGCACATGTCTAAGGAGTTGTTTTCATTGGCCGACAGAATCAAGGCATTAAGAGAAAGCGCGGGATTAACCCAAGCGGAAGTTGCTCGTCAACTGGGAATTTCACGTTCAGGTGTAAATTCATGGGAAATGGGGTTATCCGTTCCATCAACACAATATATTGTGGAATTAGCTAGAAATTTTAAAGTATCGACTGATTATCTTTTAGGCATGAAAGACACCTCTAGCATTTCAGTAAAAGGGCTATCGCAGAAACAAGTTTCTGCATTACTCAACATAATAGAATGCTTTAAAAATAATGATGAAGAACCAAACTAAAACTTGTGTTTATTTAAAAGGGCACCCCTCTTGTCGAAGGGTGCCCTTTTTATTGGATTGGCCTCGTCTTTGTGTTCGTACAAAGATTTTTAAATTATCTTTCTCATCGAGGGACGGGAACAATTTTTCGTCACCGTAATATTTGGTAAGATGAGCCGGGAGTTGAAGCTGATGGTCATGCAAGGCGAGGACTTGGAACAGCAGAAGATTTACGACCGCGGCGAGGGCATCGTCCGCATGGACTCGATTGGCACGAAATTTCTTAAGGTGCCGAAACTGAAAGACGTGGAAAACG
>CATLEQ010000025.1 GCA_949915905.1 uncultured Lachnospiraceae bacterium
GTTCGGGAAGGTGAACGCCACCCACAACGGGGCCGTGCTCACGGCAATGGTCCGGGCGATGGGACGGCTGAACCGGACGTGCGAGGTGCACCTGCACGCGGAGGACGAATTTGTCTTGCGCATGTTGGAGAACCGCCTGGACGTTTGGGCGGGGAACGGCTTCCTCACGGCGAAGGGAAAGGCGGTGGCGAACCAGGAGGAATGGATGGAGCTGTGGGGGCTGTCGCAGAAGCAGCTGATACTTAGCGAGCCGGGCGGACACGCCTACAGCGGATGGCTGCAAGAGGAAATTAGAAAGCGGAAGGAGAAAGACGATGTTTGAGAAGTTTGGGGAAATGGGAAGTTACCAGGAGATCAACATGCTGGCGGAAAACTTGCGCAAGGAGCAGGATTACGCGAGCATCCGGGCGTTGGCGAAGGAGAACGGCATTCCGGAGGAATACGCGGACGCGTACGTGGAAGGGGAAATCATGGACTTGTGCGACCCGATGACGGCCGCGCTGGGCAAGATAGAGGTCGAGGCGGCGGAGCTGAAGCCAAAGGAAATCATGCAGGACTGGGTGGAGTACCTGCGGACGCAGTGCATGGAGCGCGAGGAGGTGGCGCTGCGCGTGAGGATGAAGGACCGGAGCCTAAAAGGGTGCATGGCCGCGTTGCTGTCCTGGTCGTTTAAAAACCAGCAGCCAATAGACAAGGGCGTTGTCAAGGCGGCGGGAGTGACGGCGAACCGGGTGACGCTTGGCATCCCGGGGATGGGCCGGGCGAAGAAAATCATTCGTGACTACTACATGGAGGGGGCGAAGTAATGAAGCGGGCGAAGCTGTTGGAAATAAAGCCATTCGGGGCACCTGAAAACGCGCGTGACAAGATGGAAGGGGTGGCGACGAGCCGGCTCGTCGAGGCCGACGGGGAGGCGGCCGTGGAAATCGACATGTTCTATGAAGGGGAATTGAGGGCGAGGTATTTTGCGGATGATGAGGTACATTACGCCTACGTGGACGGGAAGTGGAACACTTGCACGCTGGATAACGTGGAAAGGCTGTGCCTAATGGAAGACGTGAGCCATGACACGTACTGGCACACGGGAGGATGGGAGTGGGCATCGAAGGAAGACGAGGAGAGGGCGACCAATTTTTTAGGCGTATGGAGCATGGAGGCGTACGAAAGGATGCTGGGAGGGAAAAAAAGGGAGCGTGCGCTTGACCGAAAGCAAAAGAGAATTGAAGAGGAGATGGCGAAAGTGCCATGCGTTCCGGACGAGGTGGGGGAATGGCTGGAATCGGTGATATTTCCAGAGCACTTTTTGTTCTTTGAAAAGGACGGGAAGAGGACGATTTACAACTGCACGTCCTGCGGATGCGCGGGATGGAAAAAGATTGGATGGAAGCACGGGGAATGGACGAAATGCCCGAAGTGCGGGCGCGAGGTGCGAACGAACGGAAGAGGGACGGAAAGAACCAGGACGGAGCAGGTGGTCATTTTGCAACGGTATGGGCGGCAGTGGGTGGAAAGACAGTTCAAGGCGGTATGCAAATGGGGGGATGGAGAAAAGAGAATAAATCTTTATGAGAAGTGCCGGGCCGTCATGGAGATGGGGGAATGTTGGGGAAAGGTGTGGTATGGACTCCATTCGGAGGCCGACGAGTTTGAACAAGACTTTTGGGACGCGAATAGTGGAGGACAAAGGTTTACAAATTCTTACCTGTGGCCGGGGAACCTGGGAGAGGTCCTGGAGTGCGGAAACCTGGAAAAAAGCGGGATGGACATCTTGGCGGACAAGGGGGTCAAGTTTAACGTGAATCAGTTCATAACGGGATTTCACAACAGGCCGTTCGTGGAGTACCTGATAAAGACGGGGCTGGTTCGGCTGGCGGTGGAAATCGTGAACGACTGGACGGTTGGCGGCCAGTATGTCCATGGTTGCGTACGTACCGACGCTCACGACTTGCGGGGAACGCTACAGTTGGATGGAAACAGGGTGAGCAGGATGAAAAGGATGAACGGGGGCGTTTCGGCGTTGCGCTGGCTGCAATATGAACAAAAGGAAGGGGTCAGGATCACGCAGGAGTCCCTGGATTATCTCGGGAGCAAGGACATCGATCCGGAAGGATGCGAGGAGATCTTAAAAGGATTGAAGAGTGTCAACCGTATGGTGAATTACATGAAAAAGCAGAAGGTGGCAACGAGCAAGCTGATTCAAACGTGGCGGGACTACCTGAGAATGGCCGAAGCGGAGGGGATGGACGTCACGGACGACATCGTGAGGTTTCCCAAGGACTTGAAAGCCCGGCATGACCAACTGGTGGAAATCCGAAACCGCAGGCGGGACGAGGAAAAGGCGCGGGAAGAAGAGAAGAAATACGCGGGCTTAGACCGAAGGATAAAGAAATGGTTGCCGCGAGTGGCAAAGTATTACTGGCAGAATGATGCCCATGTGGTGGTGCCGGCGGCAAGATGCAAGGAGCTGGTGGAAGAGGGACGGCGATTGCATCACTGCGTGGGGGCGAGTGATATATACATGGAACGGATGGCGGAGGGGAAAACGTGGATCTTGTTCCTTCGGAAAAAGGCGGAACTGGAAACGCCCTATTACACGATAGAAATTGACATGAAGAATGACAAAATCCTGCAGTGGTATTCGGAGTACGACCGAAAGCCGGACAAGGAGGTTATCGAGAAGGTGTTGAAGAAATTTTCCAAGAGCGTCAAGCTGAGACGGAAAGAGGAGCAGGCGGGGGCCGGGCAGGAGAGGGCGAGGGTACAAGTGCCGATGGCGGCCATGGCGTGAGGGCGACGGAAATCATATGGATGTGAGGAGGAATGGAAATGCGACAAGAAATCACGGATTGCGTGCAAATGACGTTGGACGACTGGATGGAGATGAAGAAAAAGATAAGGCTGGAATTGCTGGGCGTGAAGCAGAGCTTCGTCCGCATCGGCTACGCCCTGCGAAAGATTGATGACGGGAGGCTGTACGAACGGGACGGCTATAAGAGCATTGCCGAATTTGCCAAGGAGGAGTACGGCCTGGAAGCGTCGACGGTGAGCCGGTTCATGAGCATCAACCGGGAGTACTCGGTAGACGGGTACTCCGAAATCCTGCGGCCGGAGTATGAGAAGCTTGGCCGGAGCCAGTTGGAGGAAATGCTGAAACTTCCGGAAAGCGACCGGGAAATGGTGCGCCCGGAGACTTCGAGGGAGGACATCCGGGAGTTGAAGAGGTTCAACAAGCAAGAAGGCAAAGAAAATGAAGTTGCGCCGGCGCAAAAAACCGCGGAAAGACTAAAGGAAGACGGCATTTCAAGGGAGCCGGAAAAAGAGCAAGAAACGATAGTGGAAGAGCAGGAGACGGACGAAGTCGGGCGGCTGGTTGAAAATTTTTATAGGGACAACAAGGACACGTTGGACGAGGTGCGCAAGGAGTGGCCGGACGGAACGTGCCAGGCGAAGCGGCTGGCGGAAATCGTGAACCCCTCCGGCAGCAGGTCGTACCGGAAGGGCTTTTACTTCCTGATGCTGAACGAGAGCGAGGTATTTGCCAAGAAGTTCGGGGAAACGCCGAAGCAAATGACGTGGGAGGAATTTGCCAAAAGGACGGACGAGGTGCTGGCGAACTGGACGGAGGAGCCGGAGAAATCCGAAGGGGCAAAAAAGGCATGCAGCACCAGGAAAGACTGGGGCGACAAGAAATTTGAAGAGGAGAAGACGGCCGCCGAAACGCCGGGGGGCGGCAGTCAGGAGCCGGAGGATGGGAAAAAAGAGCAAGAAAGTAAAGAAAATGAAATTGCGCCGGCGCAAAAAACCGCGGAAAGACTAAAGGAACATGGCATTTTGGAGGAACCGGAAAAGGAGCAAGAAACGAAAGTAAAAGAGCAGGGGGATGAATCGGAGGAGATACCGGGGCAAACGACGGTGTACGATTTTCCGGAAATGCTGCCGGAGGGATATGAAAAGGCGGAGGAGCAGGACGGAGAGAAAACCACGGAGGGGCAGCAGGACGAACCGAAGGAGCGGGACGATAAAGCACACACGGGGCAGCAGGACGATGAAGATGCGAAGGGGTGGGACGAAGAGGAATTCCAGGGCGGCAAGAGGAAAGAGTTTCTTGACTCGCTCACGGAGTATGGCATGGCGGCCTACATGCAGAGGGTATTCAGGGAAGGGCGCGGGCCAAAGGAGGTTACGAGATACGATGACTGGGAAAGGTGGCTTAAGTGGGAAGTGGACAAAGACGGACGGGAAGTAGAGGAGATGGAATGGTACTGATGTTCCCAAAGGCCGCGAGGCGAAAGAAGAGGAAGAGGCACAAGGGCAGCATCCTGCATTGCAAGGACGGTACTTGCTATCTGTGCATGAAGCTAAGGGGGGACTGCCGGGTGCATCCGGTAGTCCACGAGCACCACGTTTATGGCGGTGCCAATCGAGCCATATCGGAGGCGGAAGGGCTGAAGGTGTACCTTTGCCTGGAGCACCATGTGGACGGTCCGGAGGCGGTACATAACAATCAGGGGAACATGCGCGTCCTGCAGAGGGACGCGCAGCGGAAGTACGAGGAGACGCACGGCCGCGAGGAGTTCATGCGGCTGATTGGAAGGAACTATTTGGAGGAGGATGAAGATGGAGAGGCAAGGGAGCACGGAGAGGTACGCCAGGATATTCGCGGTGGATTTTGACGGGACGCTGAACCTGGCGGAGAAGTACCCGCTGTTGGGAGAGCCGAACGAGGGATTGTTCCGCTTCTTGAAAAGGCGGCAGCAGGCGGGTGACAAAATCATTCTGTGGACGTGCCGGGAGGGCGACTACTTGAAGTCGGCGGTCAAGTTTTGCCGGCGGTACGGCCTGGCGTTCGACGCGGTGAATGATAATTTGCCGGAGAACAAGGAATATTTCGGGAACAATAGCCGAAAGGTGTATGCGCATTATTACGTTGATGATAGGAACGTGTATTTTCCAAGAGAAAGGAAAGGGGCGAGTGAGATGAAGGAGACAAGGGTGGAAAGCATCGGGAAAGTGGATTTCTCGGAAGTGAAAATGCCAATGATAGCGGTATATGAAAGTCCGGAGGACTTCCCTGGAGAATGTGTGGCCAGGATATACGATCTTGACAAGCCGACGGACACCGTCATGGTCAAAGGGACGATGGAAGAGGTTCAAAGGGACATCCGGGAAAATACGGGCATGGTATTTTTACCAAGAGGGGCGGAGGACGTGCCGTCCCTGGTGGGAGTGTGGATGTGATGGAGAGAAGGCCGGGCGAATTGGAGATGTGATGGAAAATGGCTAAGAGAACGCCTGAAAATTGTAGAATTATAAAAAGAATCGGAGAACCTGGAAAAGACGGGAACGGGAAATGCATGGGATTTGGACGGGCAGAAAATGACGATGAGCCATGTGAGCCATGTAAAAGGTGTAAATATTGTACAAGTAAGGAAGATTCAAGATGGTGAAGGAAATCATAAAAAGAATAGGGGCGATGTCGGGCGAATATTCAGAGTATGAAATTTTTACGGATTGGGTCAAGGCGTGTGCGATATGCATCAGCAATTCTACTGACCTGATACACGGGAATGTCTGGAAGATCCGGGAGGAACAATTTGCGGATTTGGCGAAAAGGCATGGAGGGGAACGGATGCAGGAATTCGCGGAAATGATGGGGATGCTTGCCATGGCCATGGAGGAAAATATCGAGGATGTGCTCGGCAGGATATACATGGAGGGCGAGTTTGGAAACAAAAGTACTGGACAGTTTTTTACCCAGTTCCATTTGTCGCGCCTGGTTGCAGAGGCAAGTATGCCAGAGAATGTCAGCGAGGAAAACCCGCTCGTGTTGAACGAGCCAAGTTCTGGCGGAGGTGGGATGATTATTGCCGCCGCGAGGGTCTTAAAAGAAAGAGGATTGAACTACCAACATTGCATGGAAGTGGTGGCGCAGGATCTGGATTGGAAGGGCGTTTACATGACGTACGTGCAGTTGAGCCTGCTCGGAATCAAGGCAGCCGTGGCACAAGGGAATACGTTGGCGGAAGCGTTTGATGACGCGGGGGATTATCCGAAGGAGCGGGTGTTGTATACGCCAGCAAAGAAGGGACTGTTGTTATGATTGCGAGGGAAGAATTGCGCGAGCGAATATTGATGACGCTCATTTCGAAGAACGTTGACGTGTCGAACGTGAAGGACGACATCCAGATTATTCTTGCGGATTACGAGGTGCAGGAACGAAGTACGGAAGTCGCACTGCGAAGCGCGGATAGAAACGAATTCTTGATGAAAAAATTCATTACGGCCAAGCTTGTGGCCGGGTGCACGGAGCGGACAATCAAGTATTATGGAAAGACACTGGGATTTGCACTGGAAAGAATTGGGAAGACGGTGGATGATATTGAGGCAGATGACATACGGTTGTATCTTGCAAAACGTCAGAAGGTCGATGGAGTGACGAGAACCACGGCGGGGAACGAACTCCGGGTGATAAGTTCGTTTTTCGCATACTTGTGTACGGAGGAAGTACTACGGAGAAACCCAGTGTTGAAAATAGAAACCATAAAGCCAGACACGAAAAAAGAAAAGGCGTTCACGGACATGGAAGTGGAAAAGATCCGGGACTGCCTGAAAAACACGAGGGAGAAGGCCGTGGTCGAGGTATTGCTGTCAACTGGATGTCGCGTCACAGAGCTCGTGCTGATGAAAATCGAAGAATTGCGGGACGGGGCAATTGTGGTACATGGAAAGGGAGAAAAGGATAGGACATGTTACATGAATGCGAGAGCGATAATTGCCTTGGAAAACTACTTGAAAGAGAGAAGCGATAAGAACCCGTACATATTTTGTGGGGGAGTTCAGGGAATGAGTTTTAAGTATTGTCGGCGAGATCCCGAGTGGTACAAGAGGCCGGAAATGGTTGGCGAGGGACACATGGATAAGTCGAGTGTGGAGCAAATGATGAGACGGATCGGGAAGCGGAGCGGGGTGGAGCACGTGCATCCACACCGTTTCCGTAAAACGTGCGCGACGATGGCTTTGAAGCGCGGGATGCCGATAGAGAAGGTGTCGAAGATGCTGGGACATGAGCAGCTTGAAACGACGAAAATTTACATATCCATTAGCGAGGACGAGATGGAACAAGCACATAGGAAATATGTGGTTTGAGTTGGGAAAAATGGAGGAAGGACAAGCATGAGAGATTTTATTCAGAGGGAAGCGGAGGGCGATTTGATTAGCAGGAGCGTGTTGCTGGCTGAAATCAATGGAGAAGAGAATGCAAGGGCTGACCGGCTCATGCGCGAATGGTATGCGGACATGGTGGAAAGGCAACCGGCGGTTGGCGCATACACGATGGAAGGGATTGCGGATGCTATTGCGCAAGCGGATGAAGGGATTGTGTATGCAATCAGGAGGAAAGATAGGGGGATGCTGGAGGATGTTTTAAGGCAGTATCTTGATGAATGACTGAAAGGAGAGAAATGACGGGATGACGGAATGGAGAGCGGAAGATTTAATTAGGCGAATAAAGGTTGAGGAAACGCCGGAGCGATATGTTGATAGGCATAAGGCGTTTGATTTGGCGATTAATGCTCTTGAAGAAATCCAACAGTACCGGGCAATTGGCACGGTCAAGGAAATTCAGAATATGAAAAATGAAGAAGATATACTTAAATTCTATTATTGTGAATCGGAAGATGAATATTATATCGGGAAAAGAATTGACACAATGTATTATGCGAAGTATTCAAAAACTGGTTTTACGTGGTGCATGTCGAGATATCTTCCTTGGGGCGAACATGTTGTAGATCCAAACACTCTTTGGAAAGAACATACCTACCCAAGCGAACCGAAAGAAATTCCATTTTTTGAATGGTTGCAAGGATTTATTAAAAAAGAATGTTTAGGCACGATCGAGGAATGCCGGTTGGCCACGGAAAAGCAGAAACCAAAGATAGCCGATATCTGGGGTGACGGGTATGACAATGATGGTAACCTGGTTTACGACACGTACGAGTGCCCGAATTGTGGGGCAACCTACGAGCTTGGTTATCAAGATTACAAGTACTGTCCTGAATGCGGGCAGGCCATTGACTGGTCGTAATGGTCGAATAAAATGGAGGTGTGACGGAAAATGAGATTGATTGATGCGGATAGACTGAACAATGTCATTGAACGGAGTTTTTGTTATCCGAGCGCGATGAAGCAGATTGTTGACATACAACCTACTGCCTATGACGTGAACAAGGTTGTGGAACAGTTAGAAAAGAGAAGGGATAACGTGGTGAAAAACATCGAATTGAATTCGCAATCCGATGACTTGCGTGACGAAGTATTACGTACGAAAAATTATTATGACAGCATTATTAAAACTGTAAAATCAGGGGGAAAAGAATAGATGGAAGGAAGGGAACTTATACGATGAAGAATTATGAATTGATGGCACATCTCGCGAGGCGACCGCCGGATGAAAAGGCGAGAGGGCAGCAGGCGATAGAGAACGGATGGCAATTAGAAAAAAGATGTTTTTGAGTTAGTAATTCAGCAGAAACGGGGGAATCGGAGTGAAAGAGGGAAAGGAACAGACGGTTATCGACAAGACGTACTCGTATCTAAGAAATTATCGTAACATGGAGCGGTATATCAATGAGGCGATATCGGAAGTGTCACAGATTCCTGATGTGAGTAAGTATAATATATCGGCAGAACGGGCGTATCTCCGTTCTGTTCGAGAGTGCAGGGCGGAAACGGTCATATTGTTTGAACATTTGAAAATGGCCCTCGTGTCTCTGGAAGAGGATGCGAGGGCTTCGGGCGAGGAATATAAGTTTCAGGCGTTTTATAAGCACCATATTGAGGGGAAAGTGTATGAGGAAGTAGCGAGAGAATTAGGGTGTGGAAAAAACACGCCAAAGCGGTGGTGCAAGGCGATGGTCGAGAAGTATTCCGTTAAATTGTTCGGTGCAAAGGCGATTGAAAAATAAATTTAAAAAGATAAGAGAAATATGAAAAAAGTGTTGACAAAATACCGAAAAAGGTATATAATAAGAACATAGAAAGGAGAACAAAACAAATAAACACAAAGTGTTGGAAAGGAGAAACGGCAAGATGGGTAAGAGGAAACAAAAGAAAAAGTCTACCAAGCAAAAAGAGCTAGCGACTCAAGCACTGATAGACTTAATCATAGGACTGGCACTAATCATAATAGACAAGCTATTAGGCTAGAGCCAACGGCGGGCGGTAAGCCCGCCGCCTACCAATAATATACCACAAACCCAAGGCCGAGTAAAGAACATGCTTTTTAAATTAGGGATTTTTTTCGTAGCCATAGGATTGGCTAAAATGGGTATTTCCTTTATCATGAAAGCAAGAGAAAGAAAGGGAGAATAATGAATCTGGGAGAAAACTTGAAAAAGGCCAGAAAGGCCGCAGGCGTTACGCAAGCGGAACTTGCGGAGCGTCTGCAGGTCTACCAAAAGGACATTAGCCGATGGGAAAATAACCAACTCACGCCGAACGCTTTAAATTTGGCGAGGATATGTAAGGAACTAGGCGCGTCGGCAGATGAAATTTTGGAACTGAAGTAGGCTAAGGCGGGCGAGGGCAAGCGAGCTTGCGATGCGGAAAGAGAGGTAAGAATGAAGGCTATGACAGATAAACAAGTGAGATTTTTAACGTGGCTGATAACTACGGCAACGGACAAGTGCACGACTATTGAAGAAGTGCATGAATTGAACCAGCAAATCAGGGAACATTCGGATGGATTGATTGATTCAGCGATAAAGCAGGATAAGGATACGGAATAAAAGAAAAGGACGGGCTTGCCACCGTCCTTTTCTTTATCACTAAAAACATGCAAATTTCATCCGTAAACCGTCAGAAAATTAACTGAATTGTGCAAAAAACATGCACAAAGGGGGAAAACATGGGGAAAAGATGGTGATTTAGGTGGTCTAAAGATGGTGAACACAAGAACGAAAAAATGTGTTAGTATGATAGCGTGAACAGTTGAGAAGAGCGATTGCAGTGATGCAGTCGCTTTTTTGTACTCGCATATGGGCGACCGGGCATATAAAGCCGCATGCGGGCGGTAGGCAGGTATCAGAAGGGGAGACGCGATGTTATTGAAACAATGCAGGTGTGGCAAGCTCATACCACAGACGATGAAGGCATGCGAGGCGTGTGAGGCAAAGTACAAGCAAAGGTACAAGTCCAGACACATGGAGTACAACGAGACACGCAGGGACAAGAGGGCGGCGGAGTTCTATCTGTCAAAGGAATGGAGGTCGCTTCGCCAAGTTATCATGAACGTATACGAATACGTGGACATCTATGCGTTGTACGAACTGCACGAGTTGCAGACGCTGGACAGTTCCGACCCGGTGCACCACATCGTGGAGCTTGACGAGGATTGGGAACAAAGGTTGAATCCTTTGAACCTGATACCGATGAAAAAAGGGACGCACAGCATGATTACGGCTTTGTACAAGCAAGGCGAGGCGACCAGGAAGGTGACGCAAAAGCAATTAAAATTGTTGATAGAGCGGCATTTCAAGGAGGCAGGGGGGTATCAAAAAGTTTTGGAGGCGGCCGGGCTAGTCGCGCCCCCCTTATCTTTGGAGAAAACTCCCCACGGAAATTTCCGGATATAGGGACGGGAATGGGGAACCAAAGTCGGAAATGGGGTTCGGGATAAAACCGGATGAAACGCCGATGTGAAAGGGGGTGGCGTGGGCGTGGCAGGACAAAGGCAACCGATTAGTTTGGTGGAAGCGAAAGGAAGGAAACATCTTACAAAGGCGGAAATCGAGGCACGAAAGAATTCCGAGGTCGTTGCACCGGATGATGACATTGTTCCGCCGACGTACTTGTCGGCGAAGCGGAAGAAGACGTTTGAAAAGCTAGCGGAGCAGCTTTTGGAAATTAAGCTTGTTGCGAATGTGGACTGCGACGCGTTGGCTCGCCTGGTGATCGCGCAAGACCAGTATGTTGAGGTCACCAGGGCAATAAAGAAGACTCCTCTGATGGTAGAGGTGCCGATTTTTGAAGAAGAAATAGATTCGGAGACGGGTGAAAAAGGGCTGGTGCAGGTTGGAACGAGATTAGTAGTGAATGGGGAACGTGAAAAGCTGATGATTATTCAAGACCGATGTATGAAGCAGTGCCGACAAGGCGCATCTGATTTCGGAATGACAGTGTCGAGCAGGTGCCGTTTGGTCGTTCCCAAAGCGGAGGAAAAGCCGGTCAACAAATTTTCAAAATATGCGAATTAGAGTGGCATGGAGAATCGAAAAAAGATAACTGACCGATGCACACAATATGCTCTTGACGTGGTTGCTGGCAAGGTGCTTGTTGGGGAATATGTCAGGTTAGCGTGCCGGAGACATCTGGACGATATGGAAAAAGCTGAGGCGGCTCCTTATAAGTATTACTTCGATGTGGAACAGTCCGAGAAGATTATTGATTTCGCGGAAGAACTGACCATTGCGGAAGGAGAAGGGGAAAAGCACGTTGAGTGCTATCCGTTTCAATGTTTTATACTTGGATCGCTGAACGGGTGGAGAAAGAAGGAAGCGGATCCGGAGAGCGGGATACATCATAGAAGGTTTCGGACATCATACGTTCAGATGGGAAGGCAGAATGGGAAATCATTCATTAACGGAATTCAGTGCACGTATTATGGAAACTTTGATACATACAGATATGGACAATTATATTGTGGAGCCACAAAACAAGAACAAGCGAACATCGTCTTAAAAGAGGTAATTAAGTTTATCGAAAGTGACGCAGAACTTGCAGAGTGGTTCAAGGTGCATAAACACAATAACAGCATTGATTGTCTTCAAACACACTCGGCCATCAAGGCGTTATCAGGTGACATTAAGTCGGCAGATGGATTTAGGCCGTACCTTGGCATTGTAGATGAGTACCATGCCCATCGAACAAACCAAATGTACAAGTTGTTCGAGGGTGGCATCAAGAAGATGAAGTCGACACTGATATCGGTCATCACGACGGCGGGGTTTGAATTAAAAGCACCTTGTTACAAGTTGTACGAGTATTGCTGTAACTTGCTCAAGGGCGTGTTTGAAAACGACAGCCAGTTCGTGTATATCGCTCAAATGGATGAAGGTGACGACTGGTATACACCGGAGAACTGGATTAAGGCGAACCCGATTTTGGAATTTGATCCGGATGCTCTTGAAAACCTGATACCGATTGCTAATACAGCCCGTGACATGGGCGGGGAGGATTTGCGGGACTTCCTGGTAAAACAATTGAACATCTGGATACAGTGGTCAAGTTCTGTCTATATCAAGGACATTGCAAAATGGAAACAGTGCGCCGTGCTGAAATCATTGAAGGATTTCAAAGGCTCGAAGTGTTACGTGGGATTGGACCTTTCATCTGGTGGCGATTTGACAACGATAGCCATTGTCATTCCATACATGGTGGATGGGGTAAAGAAATATTTTGTCCATACGCATTCATTTATTCCAGCGGGAAGGGTGGACGAACATATTAAGACGGACAAGGTACCATACGACTTGTGGATTGCGAAGGGGCTCGTGACGGTTACAAAGACATTGGGCGGTGTCAAGACGGATTACAAGTATATCATTCGGTACTTGGAAAAATTGGTGGAAGAATATGATTTGAAACCACAACTTATTTGTTACGACCCGCACAATGCATCGGCATTCCTATCCGATCTTGAAGCAATGGGATATACATCGCTATGCGTTACGCAGTCAGCAAAAGTGCTAAATGACGCGACGGTGGATTTTAGATTGGAAATTATGGCCGGAAATGTGGAAATCGAAGGCGTGGAAGTCGGTAGTGGGAAGAAAAAGAAGGTCGTGCCGGTTGATGAACTGTTGACGTGGTCCATTGCGAACGCGAAGGAGATATCAAACAATTATGGGGAAATTAGGATAGACAAGACGTTGAACGTGGAACGAATCGACCCGATTGACGCGATTATCGACGCATGGACGGAGGCAATGAAGGAGGAGTACCGGCCAGACATTAACGAGGAAGTTGACAAGTGGCTGGAACAATATGAAAACAGTAAGAAAATGGAGAGGTGGTGAGGAAAAAATGAATCCATTTCAAAGGATGGCGACGCGGGCCGCGAGTTGGTGGCGGGGCGACGGGATGGAAATCGTGAAAGCGGAGGGAAACGTGGAAGTCGTGGATACGGCGGGAGGCGGGGGAAGGGGATGGCTTAGCCTGACATCGCTTTTCGAATCACTCTTTGAATCATTGGGACTGCGGCGTAAGAGGAAAGTGACGTCGGAAGTGACTTATTTTACGTGCCTGAAAATGCTGTCGGAGACATTGGCCAAGATGCCGATTAAGTATTACCGGAAGACGGACAAAGGAATCATGGAGGCGGAGGAGACGGAAACGTCGGGTTTGCTCACGAGGCGGCCGAATCCATTTATGACACCGACAATATTCTGGAACACGGTGGAGCTTAACCGCAACCATTACGGCAACGCCTACGTGTACGTAAGAAAGAAAATGGTACGGAAGAAGTACGGCGGAGAGTTCAAGGTACTGGATCTATGGATTATGCGGCCTGACTGCGTGCAGATTGTCGTTGATGATGCCGGTTTGTTTGCGGGAAAGGGGCGGCTGTGGTACGTCTATACGGATTCAATGACGGGCATGCAGTATGTTTTCGGAACGGATGACGTGATGCATTTCAAGACATCGTTCAGCTTCGACGGGATTACGGGCGTGCCGGTGCAAAAGATTTTGAAAGAGACGGTGGACGGGGCATCGGCATCACAGGATTACCTGAACCGGATGTATGAAAACGGGCTGACGGCCAAGGCGGCATTGGAATACACGGGCGAATTGGACGCGGGAAGACAGAAGCAGCTCAGGGCGGCGTTCGAAGAATTTGGAAGCGGCGTGAAAAACGTCGGGAGGATCTTGCCGGTACCGCTCGGGATGAAGGTTGTGCCGCTGGATATCAAGCTGACTGACTCGCAGTTTTTTGAATTAAAGAAATATACGGCATTGCAAATCGCGGCGGCGTTCGGGGTAAAGCCGAACCAGATTAACGATTATTCCAAGTCTTCGTACGCAAACAGTGAGATGCAGCAGCTGTCATTTTACGTGGACACGGAGCTGTTCGTCATCAAGCAGTACGAGGAAGAGATCAATTACAAGATGCTGACGGAAAAGGAGCGGGAAGAGGGATTTTATTACAAGTTCAACGAGAAGGTGCTTTTCCGGACGGACTCGAAGACGCAGATGGAGTATTTGGTGGATGCCGTGGGTGGATCGATCATGATGGCGAACGAGGCAAGGCGGAAACTGGATTTGCCGGATGCCGAAGGCGGTGACATGCTGCAGGCAAATGGAAACATCATCCCGCTGACCATGGCGGGAGCGGCGTATCGGAAGAATACGGACAAAGAACTGGAACCGGAAGAAGAGCCAGAGGAAAAAGAACTGGAGGAGGAAGAGCCGGAGGAAGGAGGTGAACAAGAAAATGGCGAAGAAGAAACGATTTGACTTTACAAAAAAGAACAAGCGCACCGGGGAAGAGGAAAAGACTGGCGGTTATCTGGACTTTGCGGAAGAGGGGCAGGGCAGATGTTCCTTGTACTTCTATGGTGACATTGTATCGGCAAAGTGGCTGTCTGAATGGTACGAGGAGGACAAGTGCCCGCAAGATATCGCAGATTTTCTGGGCGAACTGGAAGGATATGAGGACATTGACATCTATTTCAACAGCGGAGGCGGCGACGTGTTTGCGGGACTGGCGATTTACAACCAGTTGAAACGCTTTGGAGGACACAAGGTCGGCCATGTGGACGCGTTGGCGGCATCCATCGCGTCAGTCATCATGTTCGCGTGTGACGAACTGCATTTCGCGACCGGGGCACAGGCAATGATACATAAGCCGAGCTGCATGGCATGGGGGAACGCGGACGAACTTGAAAAGATTATCGAACAGTTGGACAAGTGTGAGGATTCTATTCTCGATGTTTATGAGCAGCGTTTGAAGGACGGTGTCACGCGGGAACAAATCAAGGCACTCATGGACAAGGAGACATGGTTTAGCGGCGCGGAGCTGGCGGAGTACTTTGACATCGAACTGGAAGAGCGGGCGACGATTGCGGCGTGCGCGTCAGATTACTTTGACAAGTACGAGAACGTGCCGGAGTGGTTGAAAAAGCCGGGCGCGGAAAAACAGAAGGATGGTACGAAGAGCGTGCCAAAGGGTCGGAAGACTGGCGGAGCGGAATCGGGAGGCCAAAAGACTGACAGCGCGGTGCCGGAGGGCGACGGGAAATTTGCGCCCGCGCAATTGGCAATGGTGCCGGACATCGTGAACGCGGTCATCGAGGAGATTGAAAAACGACAAAAGGCTTCCATCGATGGCGAGAAAGAAGACATTCTTGCGGACTTGTACCTATATGGAATGTAAATGGTTGGAGAGGAGAAAGAGGACATGAATGAAAAACTGAAAAAGTTGATGAAGGAAATCAACGACAAGAAGAACGAGGTGAAAAGCCTCGTGGCAGAGGAGAGGATGGACAAGGCGAAAGCGGCGAAGGAGGAACTGAAAGGCCTGCAGGAAAAATTCGATTTGCTTTGTGACTTGGAGGACGAAGCCCTGGAAGGGGTGAAAAACCAGGTACAGAAGGGCACGGCACACGTGATCGATGACGAAAACGGAAGTAAGGTTGACAAGAAAAATCTCGTGAAGTCGTTCGTGAACATCGTCAAGGCGGGATTTTTAGGGACGCAGCCGGACGAGAAGGATGTCGAGGTTTACAAGAACGCCCTGACATCCGACCCGACACCGAACGACGAGGGGGAGAGCGGGATTGGCGTGACCATCCCGGAAGACATCCGGCTTGACATCATTGAGCTGCGGCGCAGCGAAGACAACCTGGAACAGTACGTCAACGTGGAGGGCGTGGCCACGAAGACGGGCGTGAGGAATATCGAGGTTGACGCGGAGGCCGTGCCGTTTGACAACGTGGACGAGGCGGCCGAATTTCCGGAAATGGACGAACCAGTATTTCGACAGATTGAGTACAAGGTCAAGAAAAAGGGCGGCATCCTGAAAATGACCCGCGAACTTTTGGAGGACACGGTGGTAAACATCATGGCCTACATCAACAAGTGGATTGCCAAGAAGACGAAGGCTACCAGGAACGCCGTCATTTTGAAGAAATTGAACGAAATTACTGCGGGAAAGGAAATCGTCGTTTCCAACACGGACAGCTTGAAGGACATTTTCAACGAGGTGCTAGACCCGGCAATCGCGTCTTCGTCCGTCGTCATCACGAATCAGAGCGGATTTAACTACCTGGACAAGTTAAAGGACAGTGACGGAAGGTACATCTTGCAGCCTGACCCGACGCAGAAAACGAAGGGCAAGCTGTTGTTCGGCGAATATCCGATCGTGAAGATTTCCAAGAAGGTGATGAAGTCCACGCCGATTACCAAGAAGGAGACAGTGCAGGGCGAGGGCGGAACGCAAAAGGAAGTCGAGACCGTGACCGGGTACAAGCATCCGATCTTCTGCGGGGATTTGAAGGAAGCCATCACGCTGTTTGATCGGAACGTCCTGACCATTGACATGAATGACAAGGGGGCCGGCTTGTGGGAGAAGGACATGACCGGAATCAAGGTACGTGACCGCTTCGACGTGCAGGCCGTGGACGAGGACGCGGTCATCAAGGGCGAAATCACGGAAGTCGTTTCCGGATGACGAGACTGCCATGATGCGGATGGGAACGCGGCGGGGCGGTAAATCGCCCCGTCTGGATGGATGAAAGGCGGTGAGGACATGACGGAGGATGAGAAGAACCAGGCGGGGGAGCCAACGCTAAACGAGGAAGAGAAAGAAACGCGCATGCAGGAGTTTGTTCAGCAAGTAAAGACATACTGCCGGATTGACTATGATGACGATGAGGACATCCTGCGAATCATGGTGGAGGCGGTCATGGAAAAGCTGCAGGAACTCATCCCGCGCTTTGATCCTTACGCGATGACGGCCAGACAAAAGTTGCTGGCCATGGCGTTCGTGAAGGACTACTATGACAACGCGGACACGTACCAGGGCGCGGAAAAGAGGCTGTCCAACGCGGTTTCGTCCATGTTGCTCGGCGAAATGTACGGAGGCGGCGCATGAAGAGGGGGAAAATCGAAATCATCCGGAAAGAGACGAACGTCGTGAACGGCAGACGGCAGCAGGATGAAACATCCTTTTACAAGTGTTGGTGCGAGGTGCAGAGCCTGAACACGGTGGAAAAGTACGAGGCGTTGCAAACGGGACTGGAGGACACGATTGTGTTCAAGGTTCGTAATTGCCGGAAGATGGAGGAAATCAGGCTCCACTTAAAAGAGTTTTATGCCGTGTACAAGGGGACGGAGTTTAAAATTTACGATGCAGCTCCGATGTACACCGATAATAATCGCGTACTCCTGAAATGCCGGGCGGTGGCGTGACGCTTCGGGCGGCGTTGCGCTTCGGATGCCCGGCAGGAAAATACGGGGATGGACGGAGAATTGGAAGGGATGGGACATACATGAACATACAAATACAGTTTGAAGGGATGGAGGAACTGCTAAAGGCGTTTGAACGGGCGGCGAGTGACGGTGAGATCCGGGAAGTCAACCGGAAAATCGTGGACAAGGTGAAGCCGGAGGCGAAAAACGTGATGGCGAGGAAGATTCCTCGATCGAACGACTTGTCGTTGAGTGGCCGGTGGTTTGGTGTGAAGTCCCACGTGTCGGCTCATGCGGCGGACAGCGTGCCGGTGGCGGCAACGAAGAACCGGGGGACGAGCGCGTCGGCGGAAGTCGGGTGGACGTTGGAGGATCATAGCGATTATTTTTACATGAAATTCAAAAACTGGGGCGCACAGGCGACGACGAAGCCGGGGAGAAGTCCGATTGTACATGAAGGGATGCATTTTGTCGAGGATGCGGCGGAATACGCGGAGGAAAAGTTGCGGCGTACCGCTGAACAAGAGTACCAAGCGTTTCTGGATGACGCGATTGGGAGGTAGGAATGGAAAAGGAATCAAAAATCATAGTGGGCACGCAGGACATCGTGAAGGACGCGGCGGATGCGCTGGCTCCACTCACGGTGGACGGCATCACGGTAATGCAGGGATGGTATGACAAGAATGTCAAGGACTGCCATGTGACGTTGTGGGACATGGGGGAGGAAGAAGCCGTGTATTCGGACGACGAGGTGGAGGGCGTGACGCAGACGGTGCAGGTCACCATTTTCTCACCGAGGGACGAGACGGCATTGGCGAGTAGGATTAAGCGGCTGATGAAGAAAAACGGCTTTGACTTCGAGGGGCGAAGCCCTGATGATTCGAAGCCGGAGGACGGGATTTACATGAAGGCACAGAGGTTTTCAAAATATTACGATGAAACGGAGGACGAGGAAGATGAGTGATGGAGAAGTGAAAAAGATTGTAAGGCGAAGGACGTGCGGGTGCAAGGATTTTTACATCGCGAAGGTGACGCAGAATGACGCAACGGCATACGTGACGGAGAAGCCGATAAAGCTGGCGAGGGCAATCAAGGCGAAGGTGACGGAAAAATGGACGAGTGAGAAGCTTTATTCCGACGACGGCGTGGAAGAGGTCATTAATTCGTACGAGGGAACGGAGATCGAGATTGAAGTCAACCAGCTCGCACCGCAAGATAGGGCGGAACTTTTTGGACAGTTGTACGAAAACGGGTTCCTTGTGAAGTCGAGCGATGACGTGGCACCGGAAATGGCACTTGGGTGGCGTGAGCGCAAGACGAATAACAAATACGAGTTCAAATGGCTGTATTGCGGGAAGTTCAGCGAGGGAATCGACGAAGAGGCGAGCACGATGGAAGGAAAGAAGTCGCCGACCACGAAGAGCGTCAAGGGTCTGTTTTATGAGCGCAGCATTGACAATCTCTATGAAATCAGCGTGGACGAGTCCAATCTGATAGAAGAGTACACGGACGCGAAGACGGCAATCGGGGAGTGGTTCGGAAAAGTGCAGGAGAAGGAGCAGGCGGCGGCCTGATGGGTAGGCGCGCGAAAGGAGGAAAGCTGACATGAAGAGGAAGATTATCGTAAATCACAAAGAATACACGATGGAAAAAATGAGCGTGGACACTTACGAGGAATACCTTGACATAGGAGAAAGGGTCGGGGGAAAGAGCACGAGGGAAGGCATGGAAGAGATGGCACGGTTTATCGTAAAGGCATACGGGAACCAGTTCACCATAGAGGATTTGAAAAATCCAGAGACCGGGCTGGATGCGGTGGGCGTCATCATGGAATTCCAGATGTTCGAGATGAACATGGCGAAAGACATGGAGGCGCGTTTCGAAAAGATAAAGGCAAATTTTTCGGCCGGCAAGTGATTCCGGAAATTGAGGTCGCTTGCCGAGGAAAACGGTACTTCATCAATTCCGTGACGGTCAAGCAGTACCGGGATTATGTCGGGCTGATGGAGAAAAACGACTCGGATGACATGAGGGACATCGTTTTCTTCAACAAGAAGATTCTGCAGGGGATGCTTGAAAACGGGGTATCCATTGCGGAGCTGGGCGAAATGGACGTGTCTGAATTTTTGGCGGCAGTGAAGCAAATCCATTCTGTCATGCAGGATGTCATCTCGCAGAGGATGTTGGAAGTGGTACACATGGACTCAGACGAGGACGAAGCGGTCGAAAAGGAA
>CATLEQ010000026.1 GCA_949915905.1 uncultured Lachnospiraceae bacterium
GCTTTTTGCTGCTGATGACAATGCCCGCCGCCCTACTTGCATTAATGGTGGCCGCCGCATTTGAAAACATGTGGGTATCCCTTGGCATCGGCGTAATCTGCATCTTCATCGCCACGATGCTGCCCGCGGACAATTTTGCACTGTCGCTGTTTCCATTTGCGCTACCGTTCCAGACGAGTCCCGCGTTTCGGTTTACCGTGGCCGCCGTGGCCGAAACACTCGGATTGTGCATTGCCGAAGTCACGCTTTCCAACCTGGATACTATTCGCGGTCTGCGGCCGCGATAGTAACGGCATTCGGCCATCACTCGTGAGAATCAAGGAGGTACTTTACATGAATTTCTTATCACTTGTAAGCATTGAATTTCAGAAAATACGCCGCTCCAAAATATTGCCGATCTTGTTAACGGCGGTCGTCATCCTTTGGATCCCATCCGTTTTCAACGTCCGTCTCAATTTTGGAATGCAGGCGGAGGGCATCTCGCCGGAGCATAATTTTTTAATACAAGGGCTTCTGGCCATGACGTGGTTTATGTTTCCCGCCAGCATGGTCGTGGGAACGGTGCTCCTTTCCCAGACCGAGCGGACGAATCACGGCATTTTGAAAATGCTCGCGCTCCCTCTGCGCACGGCATGGCTTTGCATGGCCAAATTTATCGTGCTGCTCGTTCTGGCGGCGGCACAGATTTTGATGAACGTAGGCGTATATTATATCGGCGCGGCCATCGTCTCACATACGGAGCATTATTCCTTCCTGCTGCCTTTCCCTTTTGTCATGAGAGAAGCGGGAATGATGCTTCTCGCCTCCATACCGATGCTCGCCTTCTTCTGGATGCTGGCGATTTGCATCCAAACGCCGATATTCTCCATGGGAATCGGGCTCGCGTCCATCGTTCCGTCCGTGCTGGTTATCAATACGAAACTATGGTTCGCCTACCCGATGTCCTACCCGTTTTTCGTCATTACCGCCGAATACGGAAAGCTGGCAACCAACCTCGACACCGCGCAAGTGTCGCTCTTCCCATGGCTGCCCGTCGCCGTTTTCATTGCAGCCATGTGCCTGCTCATCGCCTGCCTGGGCTTCGGGCGGGCGGAAAGAAACACGTAAACAAAGAAAAAGGGGAAGTGTACTGTGAATGGATACCCTTCCCCCGCATTTTTAATTTTATAGGAAACGAATAAAACGCTTGCGTTTTATTCGTTTCCTGCGCCGGATGTGCGCCGCAAAGCGGCATGTTTCCTTTGCACATCCGTGCGCATCCTGCCGGAGGCATATGGTAAACGCAATGATTTTTTGCGTTTACCATATGCTCACGACAGATAAATCTGACGCTTAGTATATAATCATCATCACCTGCCAGCCTGGCAACGCTGTCTACAGATAAATCTCACAGTCGTCCTCGACCTTCTTGCAATTCTTCAAAACCTCCTGCATCACGTCTGCGGGCTTCTCACCCTCCTCGAACTCCACCGTCATCTTCAACGCCATGAAGTTCACCACCGCGTCCTTGACTCCCTCGGTATGCTTGGCCGCGTCCTCCATCTTATTCGCACAGTTGGCACAGTCCACGTCAATTTTATAAGTCTTTTTCATTTTATGTACGCTCCTTTTCATCATTCATATGAACATTTATTCATATATTTGTTTCCATTATAGCACGATATCAAAAAATGTCAACCGCAAAATTATATATTTTATACTTCTCGGGTGCGTTCTCAACGGGCTCGAAGAAGACAGTGAAAACATTCCCGCAGGCAATGACATCATTAACATCCATTATTTTCCATTTCTTGTTCCATGGCCATCTTAACCTTAGCAATATCCGTATATATCAAATGAATTCCTCGGTTATATAGTGCAAGCACTTCCCTTAAATTTTCCGTAAGAATCCTATTCAATTCATTATGTACTGTTACTGGTTTATTTTCAACTGTATGTATATGATCAAAAAATTTAGCAATAATAGGAAAAGCATTCTGAATCAAAAATGCATTTTCCTTTCCTGCAAATTTACCAATGATTATCGTATTGCATTTTCCGTATTTTCTTTTCTTCTTTTCTATAATGCTCTTATACTTTTCAACTTGTGAACTTATGGGGATCATCCAATAAAGAGCTTGATTCTTCTTGTCTTGTATTGCATAAAAATGTGGACGGTAATTTCTATTTTCTTTATTACTCATCAAGTATTTATCTCTCACTATATCAAAAAATTCATCTTTAATATGATAAGAATATCCTTGTTGTATCTCCATATATTGTAACATTCTCCTTTGAATAAACTTCATATTATGCAGATTCCCCACCGACATCAGTCGGCGGGGAACATTTACACGCTATACCATTTATATCCCACCTATATAGCAAGTGGCATCATTTACGAACTGAATCACTTATACCCCGCACCATCAGCAAGCGGCAAACATTTACTCCTAATCACAGTATATACAAATTGTGAGAAATAATCAACCTATTTTTCAATTTTTTTATTTTTTGAAAAGTAACAAATTCCTAGACAAATACTTTTATATATGTTACCGTGAATGACGAGGAGGTATTTTCATGAAAAAAGTTGAACGCTATTTTTATCCTGCCATTTTTATCTATGAATCTGGAAAAGAAATTGCCGTTGATTTTCCAGACTTAAAATGTGCCACCAGTGGTATAAACGACGACGATGCATTTTTATCGGCACGAGAACTTCTCGGGTGCGTTCTCAACGGGCTCGAAGAAGACGGTGAAGACATTCCCGCACCCACTCCTTTATCCGAAATCCATACAAAAGAAAACGAGCGGGTTGTCTTAATTGACGTTTACATGCCTTCCATTCGGATGGCGCACGTAAACCGTTCCATCAGCAGAACCGTCACTTTACCCGCATGGCTCAACGCGGCCGCCTTAGAGAGAAATATTAATTTTTCTCAGGTTCTACAAGATGCTTTAAAAGCCAAAATGCATCTTGGATGAAATTTTTTCCAACTGTGCGGTTGCAATCCGCACAGCTGGAATTATTTTTCACCCTTATGCACATTCCCCTCACCGCACTCCACCTGCGGCGGGGGAATTTTCATGTTTTATCTGCCCAATTACTCTTCACGAGGTGGGGAAAGTAACCCTGCCTACTCAAAGCAGAACACCTTCCCCCGCGTCCGAAATGGAAGCCGTTTCCCTTTAGGCACCAGAAACGCATGCTCCCGGTGAATCGTCATCTTGTCCTCTATCTCGCCATCCGTAATCAGCAAAATCGGCCCGTCCTTCGGAAAATCCTTCGCCTGCTCAAGCGCGTCGACTCCCGGCTGCAGCCGCGTGCCGCCCCGCCCCTTCACCTCGTCCCGTACGTACCTCGGCCTTGGAATGTCCGGCGTCGCCCCCTGCCTGCGGCTTGGTCTCGCATAAGTCCTTTTCTTCTCAACATAGGGGAACATCTCGTCAAACCATCTTGCAAGCTCCACGTCCCACAAGACCGGCGGCATGCAAAGTGCCCGGATTTCCTGTATCAATCCCGCCGGAATATATCCCCGCCCGGTGGACTGATGATATTCCAGGCCTTGTCTCAATGCATTTCGGCAAAACTCATCCATGGACACCGCCGCGCCTTTTCTCCAAAATGAAGTATCGCCGTAAAACGCGTCTCCCAACGAAGAATCATCATAAGAACGCCTGCCGCCAGGCATCATGTCACCTTTCCCATACCCGCGAAAAGTGTCCAGCTTTTGATATTTCCGAATATTTTCCAGCATCAGGTCATAAATCTCCTCTGCCGATTTATTTTTCAGGCCTTCGTCATACAATAGCCCCGTCTCCGGCATCTGCCCGATTCCCATTTCCAAAAGCCATCCGTTAATCACATAATCACACGCCACGTTCCACAAATATGCGTCACGTCCCTCCTGCCGTTTTTGGTGCTCCAATCCCGCATGCAAAAATTCATGCGCCAATACAAATCGCAGCTCTTCCTCCCGAAGTCCCGCCGCCGGATTGACATAGATTTCGCCAAGCGACGCGTCCACCGCCGCAATCTGTATGTCTTCTTTCGCGCAATAGGCGTAATCTTCGATAATCCGAAACGCCGATGCCAGCCCTCCAAGCAATGGATAATGACCGACAAACCACTGCGCGGCCCTTTTCGATTTCGTCATCCACTCGTCCCCTCGCATCCCCCCGGCCTTTCCTACCGTGGCCGTGGCCGCGCTGGAAAGCGCGTAGGCAAATTGCGCCGCGTAACGGTTATATTCTTTCTTTTCTTTATCATAGACCATCGGATGCTCCAAGCCCTTCATGTCCATGCCATAAGCCGTGCCGTTTACGTTCGTCCACCTTGTACCGGACGCGTTTGACGCGCCCCGCCCCTCCAGCAGCCGTTCATATATTTTCCTCTCATCCGTCAAATTCTCGCCAAATACATTCGCCGGATTTTGACATATCGGCTGCCCAAATTTGATATCGGCAAGGAACTTTGCCACGTAAATGTCACACGCCATGTTCCATAGATATTTCTCGTAATCCATACGCAGCACGTCCTCGCTTCCCTCACTCCGTTTCTGACCATAATCATTGCCAGCCATGTGCATACCATTTTCACCCAACCTGCTTACCGGCATTTTTTCCTTATCAAAATGTCCGAACGCAAGGTGCAGCTTACAGTGCGCCACCACGTATGCCCACTGCCCGGGCGTGAGAAGATATCCCGGATTCAAAAGAATCAATCCTCCTTTTGTCACGACGGCCGCGTCATTTTTTGCCAACATTCCGGCATCCATCGACAAACGTGCCTCCCGGCAATCGCCGCCCATCTTTCCAAACAATGGGCTGGAATTCGCCATCGACACGCCCGCCCAGCGATTTTCCAACATAATCTCCTGCTTCGTTTTCTGTTTTTTCCCTGATTTTTTTCCTTTTCCCATATTTCCCCCACAAGCCGGGCGCGGCGGCACCCGGCCTAAATTTAATCCATAATGCCGCCATGTCTCCTTTTTTCAACTCGCCGCCTTTACCAATCTCGGCAAATCCCTCACGATTTCCACCATGAACCAGTCGGGCAGCGTCTTTTCCTCCTCCGCAGACACGACCATCTGCGCGATTTCATAATTAATCAGTGCCAGTTCTTTCAAAAGTGCTTTCGCCCGGTGCGCCAAATACTGTGCCTGCTGGTTCATTTTCTGTTTGCTTTCCGGCAGTTCGTGCAACAATTTTGCCCGAAACGACTGTGCCACAAAATATAACACGTCCCTCTCTTCGGGTCTTGCCGGCCACTTTTTGACCCCCTTGATAATGTCATTTAGCAAGTATCCATTTCCCAACTGCTTCGTAAATGCCAGAAACATTCCCGCATGGGAGGCGGAAACGCACCCGAACGCAAGCATGCGCAGCACGTCCTCCGGCAAATGATATTCGCCGACCCGCTTCTCATAAATCAGACTGTAAAACGCCTTTTGCACCTCCTGCGTGCACGCATTTAACTCATCCAAAAATAAGACATACGGTTCCTTCCTCGCAATCATTTTCGGCGGCAAAAATTCTGACGTGCCATCCTTTACCTGCGGAATTCCGATAATGTCTTCGGGCGCAAGCTGGCTGCCCAGAAGCGACACGCAGGGCAGTCCCACGTCACTCGCGAACTGCTCCACGATGGCCGACTTTCCAATTCCCGGCGCGCCCCAGATATACACGGGCCGGACCGGTGCCACATTTAACAAAACCTCTGATAACTCTTCCTGAGTCACACTTATTGATAAATTCATATCCGTTTCCTTTCATCACCATCTGCGGCGGCCATACGACCACGCCGCACGGCCACCGCACGGTGTCTTCTTTTCTACCATTTTCCCGCCTTAAAGCTATAAACGGGACACATCTGCTTCCTGATTTCCACGCTGTCCTCCACCCGCTCCCGGATTTCTGCCAAGTCCCGATAGGCAAACGGAGCTTCGTCCAACGTGTCCGTTCCGATGCATGAGCTATAAATCCCTTTCATTTCCGTCTTGAACTGATGCACGGTAAACTTCGACTTCACCTCGTCGCGCCTTATTTTCCTGCCAGAGCCATGGGGCGCCGAAAAATTCCAGTCCGCGTTTCCCTTGCCAACGCCGAGCAGGATTCCGTCCCGCATATTGACCGGAATCACCACCGGCTCGCCCGCCCTGGCCGAAACCGCGCCCTTGCGCAAAATAATCTCTTCCCCGGTATATTCGATATAATTGTGTACGGAAGAAACCTGCTTTTGCACCTTCCACTTCATTCCCCGCGCCAATTCGTCCAAAATGGCGTTTCGATTCCACTCCGCGAACCGCTGCACCACTTCCACGTCATGCAAATACGCTTCCAAAAGCGCGCCCTCCAGATAAGTCAGCTCATACGGAATCGAAAGTCCTTGCTTTTTCAATGCCTTATGCCCCTCGGACACATAATATTCCGTCACTTCACTTCCCAGTCTGCGGCTCCCTGAATGAATCACCACATAAAGGCTTCCTTCGTCATCCCGATCCAGTTCGATAAAATGATTTCCACCGCCGAGCGTCCCAATGCTTAGCTCCGCCTTTTCCATATTTACATGCTCGACACAGTACAATTCCATGAGATTGACTCCCGCGCCGCCATCCGGGCAACCATCTGGTCCACTGTCCAGACCGTCCTCCAGACCGTCATTTGCACGCGGTCTTGTATCTCCCCGCCCATCAAAATTTTGCACAAACCGATGCGGCTTCTTACGAATCCGCGCCCCGGACGGCACGCACTCCCGAATCACTTTGTCCAGTTTCTGAAACTCCACCTTTTTCTGCTTCAATTTTGCCAATGTCACGCCGCAGCCGATGTCAACGCCGACCACGTTTGGAAGTATCCTTGTATCTCCTTTTGTTTTGCCCGCTTTCACTTGTGCCGCGTCCGCCCTGGCATCCCCGCCGGAATATTTGCCCGGATACGGTATCCTTGCCGTGAAACCAATCGTCCCCACCTTGCCCGGATGCACGTCCGGCATAATCCTGATTTGACAGTCTGCAAATGCCGCGTTGTCGCAAAGCATCTGAATCTGTGCCAATGCATAATCCTCTACATTATCCGTGAATATTTTTGCCGAAGTATAGACTCCATCTACTATTTTCATACAAATCCTCTCTCTTGTCATTCTCTCACGCAAGGTATTTTTATGCATCCCCGTCGAACACACTGTATCAGCAAACTGCCATGGATAAAAGTCCGTCCAATGTCCATATTATTTATGGATGCAAGCATCCTCCATAATATAGACGCTGTCCGGGACTTTTACAGTAAAAAGGGCGCAAAAAAACACCTCTGCCTACAATAAAACCAGAGATGCCGGATTGTCGAAACTACTACCCGTTATTTTATGGATTAGAATTTTCGTCCAAAAAGGAATTCGGACAATCCGCTCTCTGTAATATCCGTTATAAAGTTTCTTGAAATCTGATTTACACACAACATAATGTCCACATCCTTTCTGCTAAAATTGAATTTTTTCAATTACGAGACCAAGTATATAAGACAAAAAACAAATTGTCAATACCAAAATAGTAACCTTTTATAGATATCATAATCTTCCTGCTTGAAAACATTAAACACCACTTTTTCAAGCCTTTCGTCCGTCCGTAAAAAATCAGTCACCGTCCTTACCGCGATATCAGCCGCCTTCTTTTGCGGAAAATGAAACTCACCCGTGGAAATACAGCAAAAGGCAACGCTTTTTAGTCCCTCGTCAGCTGCCAGTTTCAAACAGGATTTATAACAATCAGCCAACTGTTCACAATGTTTTTTCGTCAAAGCGCCCGATACAATCGGCCCAACCGTATGAAGCACATAGTTGCACGGAAGATTAAACGCGGGTGTCATTTTTGCCCGCCCCGTCGGTTCGTCATATCCCTGCTCCGCCATCAACTTATCACAAGCCAGACGCAACTGGATACCGCTGACGCTGTGAATCACGTTATCCACGCAGGAATGGCAGGGCACGAAGCAGCCTCGCAGGGCACTATTGGCGGCATTCACAATCGCATCCACCTTCAGCGTGGTAATGTCTCCCCGCCAAAGTACAAGGCGAGGATTCATCGGCGACACCGGCAGTGCATTACTATCCACAATCCCTTTTTCTTTGACTTCTTCACTTAGATATTCGTCCTGCACTCTTAGAAATTCTGTTCCAATCGGACGCGGGGCACGAATATTCATGAGACTCCTTAAAAGCCGCTTCTGCTCCTCTATGGCAAGCGGGATTTCCAGATTCCTATATTGCGGAAGCTCCGATAACAGTTCATTTATCAAGTATAGCCTCTTTTCATCATGTGTCATGACAACGTCCTCCTTGCATTCTGCCAAAAATCCGATATCACCCTTGCCATGTCTCCGCCAATTCCGATCGCCTTGTTTCCCAGACTCTTCGGGACAACGGCCTCATCCATATTCAGCCTGATCAAGGACAGTGCCTTATTTTCACGAACCATTTTTTCAAACGGAAAACGAATAATCCCCGGGGTGTTAAATCCCACGCCAAGCTCCAGCAATACTCCCTTTTTTCCCTTCCGTTTTTTCAGGAAAAATCCTCTGCATCATAAACCTTTGAATGACATCCCTTTTCACATTGGATGCTCCCATAATCCCCCTGCGTGGCAAAGATGCGTTCCTCTTGAAATCCGGCCTTCTGAAACTGGTGGTCAACATTCGTCGTCAGTACGAAATAGTCTTTTTCCTTCACAAGTTCAAAAAGCTGCTTATACAAGGGCTGGGCCGGCGGAAGAAAACGATTTAACATGCTATGTTTTGACCAGTACCCCCATTTTGCCTCCTCGGTAGGAAACGGATAAAATCCCGCCGCATACATGTCCGTCATATACATGGAACCGTACTTTTCTATAAATTCACTAAAATTATCGGTAAATCGTTTCCCGCCATAGGTAAGTCCGGCCGTAGTCGAAAGTCCCGCGCCCGCGCCAATCAGCAAAAATTCCGTCTCCTCTATCAATGCCGAAACCCGCTTCACCTGTTCTTCGTATGGAACGTCCTGAAAAACATAATCCTTGGCGGGAACCCCACTCAGAAACCACGACCAGTCCGTCTCGTTTTTTCGACTCTGATTCATGACATGCCGCCCCCTTTTCATCGTTTTACCCATTTAATGTAATCTTCTTTATTACATCTTGTAAACATACTATAGCACCGTTTCATTGTAATGTCAATAGTTACATCATGATTTTATCTTTGAAAAATTTCATACTTGTCTTGATTTTCATTTTTTCCCGTGCTATACTACTAACCGTTGCAAACCCATCAAAACCAAGGTCTGTGTCAGGGAGCAACCGGCGGTCACCGCCGCTAAATGTGCCGTGTGTTCGAGACCTTCCACTTCGACATGCGGATTTTATACCGTAAAACATATGCTTTTGATGCTTTTTCACACAGAAAAACGCCAATTTTACATATGTTTTACGGTTTTATTTAATTTTCTTGTATCATTCGAGTATCACGGGGTACCGTCAATTATGCGCGGAAATCCGGGCGATTCTTCCACCTTGTACATGAGGCGGTGCCGCTTGCGCCGGCGCAATTTTGAGCCCGTCACCCGTCGGCACCGACGTATCGCAACGCACGCCGTCGGGTCGTGGTACCCTTCATGGTTCTTCATTCCCCTCATCCAATCACCGCCCTTTCTACCTCACTCGTCCAGGTCGACTTGAAACGTTCAACGCCCACATGGTGCACCGGGGCAGCTGACAGATACTGCTCGAAGTACCGCCGGAACGTCTTACCACTCCGCGAGTAAAGAAGTGACCACAACGCTCTGTCGTGCTTGTCCTTTATCTGCGATACCGTCATTCCCTCCCGCTCGCCAATCGTCCGCATCGTCTCGCCGTCCACGTACCGGGCGCGAACGACACGTTGTTGCTCCCCCGGCAGGCGTTCGACCACTTCCCACAGTTCCCGGCTCATGGCGGCCGCATCCAGCCGCCTGATAACGTCATCTTCCACGTCCTCATCGGATGGGATGACATCGTACAACGAAACCTCGCTGCTATCTAACTGTATTGGCTCTTCCAGACTGCGAATTTGCCCCATCTGGGACGTTTTCTTTATCTCCTCAAGTTTTTCCCCGCTCACGCCCAAAAGCGCGCCCGTTTCCTCGTCTGTTGGCTCTCTGCCGTACAGAGCCGCGAACTCCCGAACCGTCCGCTTGTACTTTCGAACGCTCTCCACCGCGTGGACGGGGATTCTCACCACGCCGCCGCAGTTCTCAACGTACCGCCTCATGCGGGAGCGTATCCAGTATGCCGCATAGTTGACAAACGGAACGCCCTCGCCCGCGTCATAATGTCCCGCGGCATCACACAAGGCGATATAACCCTCCTGCTCTAGATCCTCCCGCTCGGTACCGGGACCGTACTTCCTCGCCATCATGCAGATGATTCCCCGGTTGTTCTGCCAGAGTGCAAGCATGTTGTCGGCCACGTCCTCGCCCGCCCGTATCCGTGCGACCAGTTGTTCGTTGTCCATAACGTCGCGCCATCCTTTCAAAAATGCCCCGGGCAATCGGAAAGCGATAAAATGAAAGCCCGGGACACTTTTATCAAATTATTGGTAGTTGTCTGTTATTCGGTCTGCCCCGTCTGTTCCTCCGGTTCCGTCGGGGTCGTGGCCGTCGTTGGCTGCGCCTGGTAGTAGATGGCCTTCGCCTTGTTCTTCAGCACGAACGCATCATAGCAAATACGTCCCTCAACCAACGAACCACAAATTCCAGGCGGGTTTTCATGAATATTATAATGTGCGAGCTTTGTCGGTGCCACGGTCGCGCATGGATGAGCGAGCATGAACCCGAAGTCTTCCGGAAGTCTGTTGGCCGGAATCTTCAACACGGTCGCGCCGTCCAGATTGCCAATCACGCCTTTCAACCTTAAATCGTTTCCGATGTCGGTTTCCATCGTGATATCCTTGCACTTTTTCATCAAGTGGTATGTAGCTGGCGTTACGATCAGGACGCGCCCCGTCTCAGGCACTTCCACATCGTCCAATTCCTTTCCTGCCCTGATAATCTCGTCGTAAATGTTTGTCTGGGTCAGCTTGATTGCATCCGGCTTTATCCCTGCCCCTGCGCACATCTGCCCATAAACATAAGCGTCAACCTCCGGAATTACCACCTCGCGAACCTGCCGCGCCAATGTGGACGCTGCGTTCAACGCTCCAGCGGTCTCGTCCGTGTCCAACGTGTCAATTTCAAACGTGAACGACCTATCGCGCCTAAGTTCAAAGATCTGCGTGGTTGCGTTCAAGCTTTCCACCTCGCCATAATGTGAAGGAATCGATCCAAATTTAAATTTATAACCAAACCTTCCATAGTCGTTCATTTTCCCGGTGCTTACACTGTAAACCTTAACGGAATGCGCACCCTCGAAAGAAAAATCCTGATTGGTTACCAGTTCCTTCTTGCTTTCCGTGGTAAACATTTCATCTACGTACGGCAAGTATTTTTCCACTAAATCAATAGCCATTATTCATCATCCTTTCAATCCCATCGCCTTTCTGATATCCGCATCAAGCACGCCACTTCTCCCAGTGCCGCCGTCAGGCGTGCCGGTAGAGACCTTGAAGCCTCTTCCCATGAAGCGCGGGTTCTCCTTCAGGAACTTTTCGGCTGCTTGCTGAAAGTTCGTCTTGTCATCCATCAGCTGTGTTGCCTTGAAAGTGACATAGTCCCTATCAATCACGCCCTTGGATGTCAGAAAAGCGTCATTCTTGTATTGTTCCAGTTCCCTCCTGGCATCATCGCGCTCCCGTCTGTACGTGTCAGCGGTTTCCGTGTCCTGCTTCATCCGTGCGATGCGTGCGTTGATAATCCGGTCAACGTCCGCCTGGGTGAAGAGCTTCTCTTGTTGCCCCGCTCCGGCCTGCTCCTGCTGGCCGTCCTGCTGTGATGATGTCTGTGTGTTTTTCGTGTTGTCGTCCATTCTTATTCCCTTTCCGCTTTACGCCCGTCCGGCTATTTTCCGGCAAACAAAAAGGCGCAAGAAGATTCCACATCATGTAAAATCTTCCCACGCCCTAGATCCTTGGCTTCCGTTCGGCTAACCGCCGCCCGGGGTACTTACGATATTTTGTTTGACCTATGGCCATTATACCAGAACGGGGGCAGGTGCGCAACCCCCCTTTTTTCGCGCGCGTAACGATGTCAGCAAATTCCCTTCGCGCGTGTAACCATGTCCGAAAACTCTCCTCACACGCGCGTATAACGATGTCAACATATTTTTCTTGCGCGCATGTAACGATGTCCCCCTATTTCCCTTTTCTGGCATTTCGAGCCGAGTTTTCGCGTCAAAGTGCGAAATCCTCGGCTCTTTTCCATCACTTCGAAAGATAACTTTGAATAAACACCAACACTTCTTTCACCGTCTCCGGCGACTCCTCTTGAAGCAATTCGGCGATGCGCTCCATGTCGTGTTGCTTTCCCCGGCCTTTCGCCCTTCTTGCGACGTCGCAAATGATGTACGCCCTCTTGTACTTCCCGTCCTCGCCACTTTCATCCTTGACCCTCTTGGCCTTCCTGATGATGGGCATCAGGAGCCGCAATACCGCCCCGTATTCCCTCGGTTCCGTGTAGCTCACGGTTATTTTTAGTGACATTTTGACGATTTCACCCCCTTTTTTCGGCTCCGCGCTTATTTGACTTTCCTCTCAATTCATTAAGATACATGTGTTGCACGACTAAAAAAATCCTATTCAACCACAAGTTGTTGTGCATCTGGTTCACAAGTTCGATTATGCGCTCTCTGCATTCCTCATTGCTTTTCATGCCACCGCACCGCCTTTCGTCGTGATAACCTTTTTGAACGCTTCGTTGTTTTCAGTCATGCCGGACTCAATCTCAAACAGCGCGTCATTCAAGCTATTCTTTGGAGCACCCGCAACGTCCACGAGTTCCGCGACAAACATTTGAAGAATGCTTATCAGGGATGCCAACCGTTCATATCTGTATTGGATGTCCTCTAATTCAATCAAATTCTCATGTGTAATCATAATTTACCTCTTCCTTTCTGCCGAAGTCCGTGGTACTATGTACTTGTGCTATTCGGCTTCGGCCATCCTTGCCCCGTCGGTATTGCCGTTCCGATGGGGCGATTAGTTTGTGAACACGTCCCCGGCGATGCGGAACACGTATTCGTTCGCTCTTCCAGTCAGCGCGACGCAGCCGTCAATATTATGATCCAGGTCGTTAAGCGAAGATGACGCGTCGCGCAAGGAACTGCTTATACTGTCAAGCCTGTCGTTAATCCCCTCAAGGGCGGCAACATAACGTTTCGTTATCTTGTACCCCTCTCCCTCGCGCAATCCGATAAAATCGTCCGCTTCGTCCGCGAAGCAAAGCCCGTCATTGCACAATTCAAGAGGTCTAACGTCCCCGTTCGCGCACAGCCCCAGGTACCGAATTGGCCGCTCAATGTCCCCCTTCTCGTCGCCCTCATACCTCGCGTACAACGGATACGTGGGCGGGATGACCTGCACGACGTGGTCACGTCCCTCCAGTTCGCGCTCAACTGTGAAGTGCTTGTCCAGAACGTCCATGGTCTCCCCGTTGTCAAGTTGCAGCCTTAAGATGTCGTTACGTCCTAGAACGCGCCAAAACTTCGCCACCTTGTCCACGTTGACATCAACGATGCCTTCAAAATTTCCAATCGTTTGTATCGTTGTTGCAAATCTGCTCATTTCAAATTCTCCTTCCTTGTCTGTCAACAATGTCAACAAACTTTTTTTCAACATACTATTCTTAATACCTATATCCCCTTTTTCTCTATATTTTTCTTTTCTTTATTATTTATTGTTGACTGTTGACAAATAGAAAAATATATTGAATTTACAAGGTTTTGAGGTGTCATCAATGCAGTCAACAAACGCGTCAACGAGCATTACATAAAAGGCAAATCACTCTCCATGTCATCCATACTCAACTGAGTAAATCCGTCTGTTGACGAATTATCGTTGACAACTTTATCCCATGCCCTTTGAATTCCGTATTTATGAAACCTAGCTTGTCCGCTCTTTGTATCGTGCCTTTCCCATCCAGTAATAAACTTGTTCATTATGGAACTGATTTCCGCCAATTCCCAACGTCTCGGATCCTGACGTTCATTGTCAAAGGCTTCCCTATATATCATCAATGAACATACAGAGTCATACTCGCAATTATCGAGCCAATTCTGTATAATTCCAATCTTGGGGTTTTCCGGTTCAAATGCCCTTCTTACTTCAACCAGCATGTCTTTCATTTCTTCCGGAAACACTAGAGAATAATCCTTTTTGCGGTAGACTTCCATTGCTTCAGCCCACGCTTGCGCGACAAACGCCCTTGTTTCCTCTTCGTTTTCCAACGGATGCACTTCCGCAGCTTTTGCGTTGGTGAGTACCGGGATGAATCGTCTGTTTCCCGTCCTATCGTTCGGCAGAAAGTTGAGGTTGTTCGTGGTTCCGATAAACACACATTGTCTGGGGAAGTCATGGGGATACTTTTCATAAGGTATCTTGTAATTGTCCTTCTGTCTACTCAAAAACGCCTTAATCGCTTCTACTGTCTTTGCATTGGTGGTTGCAAGCATTTCGGAAAATTCAACTATCCAATGCCCTTGTAATTTACGGTACACGTTTTCATCATCCAGATTCTTGACATCATCTGTGAACCATTCATCTTTGACCGCCAGAAATCTCGCAATCGTGGACTTTCCGCCGCCTTGTTCGTCATCCACAAGGCACAGCATGGTATCAAATTTCACGCCTGGATTATATACCCTCTCAATTGCCCCAAGCATGGTTAATTTTAACGCTTGCGTCGTATAATCCGATTTCTCCGCCCCAAGGTATTTCGGGAGTAGGTTTTCAATATATTTTCCCCCGTCCCATTCCAAACCTTCCAAGTACTCCCGTACTGGATGGTAAGACCGTTGATGCGCGATGATGTCAATTGCGCGGGGGATGTTCTTTTCATGTGACAACCCGTAGGACGCTTCTAAATAAAGACGTATGTTATTTACATCATTATCGGATATGGAAACAGACGATTGTTTCCACCAAGCCCCGGACACTTCCAACATGCCCGTCATCTCATTGTATCGAAACATGTCCTTTAAACGTTCATCTTGGCGAATTGCTTTTACACAATTTCCAATTGACTGAATCACCTTCCCTTTTTCATTGACTGAAAGCCCAGCATTTTTGATAGCGTCTCCCATTCCTTGGCTCTGTTCTTCGTTTCCCGTTCCCGTGGCTCTCCACCTCCTTTCTCCCCCTTTGCAAATTCTCGCGCGGAATTCCTGCGGTACCACGCCGCCGCTTCTTTCATCATCCTTTTGCGTTCCTCCTCCCGTTCGGAGACAATCCCCTTGTAATATTCTTCTGCCTTACTGCATCCCAAGCCCTTTAACTTGGCCAGTGCTTCGTCCGCGAAGCCCGGTGTAGAAATGTCGTAGCCATAGATTTTCAAGAAAGTAGACTTGTACAATTTCATTCCAGACACGAGGGAATCAAAAAACTTCCCCTTGTCGGGCATTCTCCGCAACTCGCGGCATGCCCCTTTGAATAGGCCGGCTAACTCTCCGCTATGCTCCGCTTTTTCCATCGCTTCAAAGCACTCCTTGGCCACCTGATCCGGGACTGGCCCGAACCACGAGCACGCCGGAAGGCTTGTCCCGTCTCTCTCGACGAGTCCGGTTCTGTCATAGAATTTGAGAAACCATAGATTCACTTCAATCCACGCCCTCTCCCTGGTACCATTTTTCCCGGAAGTAAGCCCGGCTCGTCTTGCCGCTTATCACCAAGTAGCCTTTCGCCTGCAGTTCGGCATTCAGGCTCCTAATAATCGCGTAGGCCTTGGTCATCGATATCCCCAACTCCTCGGCAACGTCCTTCGCCGTCATGTAGCTCTTCGCCATTCACTCATCCCCTTCCTCTGCGTCCCGCATCCCGATGTCCGTGCACCCGTCCGCGACGAGCGTATTGATGATGCACCATGCCTGGAAGTCGCTGAACGCCTTTCTCTTTACCAGTCTGCCGTTGTGCCTTGCCGTGATAATCTTCATAGTATCGCTCCTTTCTCTTCAAAACCGCTGCCACGCAATTTCATTCTGTTTCGATGATTTCCGTCACGTCCACGCCCAAAGAACGGGCAATCTTACCAACTGATTGCGGCGTAACGTTCTTTTGATTCAAAATCATAGCATAACGTTGGCGGCTGATTCCAGCACGCCCCGCAGCTTCTGTAATGGTTAACCCACTGTTGGCCAACGCGATTTGAAATTTGAAATCGTTTATTTTCACGTTCTCACCTCCTATTTTACACCGTTTTGGTGTTTACTATTGACATATTATCACCATTATGCTATATTGTCAATACGATGTTGAAAAAAAAACACCTATTTGCTATTATCTAGTGTGAAAGGAGGTATACAATACGATGCCTGAATTTGCAAATAGATTAAAGCAAATAAGAGTTGAACGGAAAATAACACAAAAAGAACTTGCAAATTATTTGAATGTTTCACAAAATGCAGTATTTAATTGGGAAAATGGGAAAAGACAACCCACAATGACCACAATTTCAAAAATAGCTGAATACTTCAATGTTAGCCCTCCCTATTTGATGGGTTGGGCAGACGAAGACCTTGCTTATTATGGCGGCGGTTTTTACGGAAAAGAAGCATCAAAAGAAGTGCAAGACAAATTTATGAATCGATTTTTCGGTTCCAAGGCTGAAATGAATCGCAAAATGGATTTACTAAACGATGCCGGGCAGAAGAAAGCCATAGAGCATGTGGAACTCCTGGCTAAGGTTCCAGAGTATCAGCGCAGGCCAGACGATTCGCCCGAAGAGTGACACAGAACTGACCGCCAAGGGGTCGGCAATCTATCGCGCCCTTTATTGCACCATGACAACATAATACATTTATCCGGGCAGCCGGGGGACGTGCTATCACCCGTTCCGAGCATCCTGAAGGAAGGTGGTGATTATTATGAGTACATATGAGGAATTCATGATTATTTTGACAGCCGGGCTTTTGATTGTGGGAATTCTGAGTTTGAAAAATAAGAAATAGCCGTCCTGCTCCTGACAAAGTAGACGGCTATTCTTATAGTTCAGTCTTAAATTTTCGCCGGGTCGGGTGACTGGCACTCACCTTCCGACTGTCCTGATAAGTGTATTATAAGTCAGATTTACAAATTTTTCAAGCCCTAATTTGCAAAACCGCCCGGTGTTACCAGCACCGAACGGCTTTAGATACATCCCCGAAGGTGATGCACCCTCTCAACAAGGCAATTGTATCATCTTCCGGGGCATCCAGTCAACCAGAACGCTCGTTCTTTTTTGCTCTGGGTGTTATTTTTATACTCTTTTTTAGGAAGGATGATGGACATGCCGACGTACAAGGACCCGAAACGAAACACCTGGTACTGCAAATTCATGTACACGAACTGGAAGGGGGAGCGGTGCCAGAAGCTAAAGCGCGGCTTCAAACTTCAGCGTGAAGCGAAGCAATACGAAGCCGAATTCATTGCCAAGTACCAGTATGACAATCAAACGACCTTCAAGGCGATTGCGAACGACTACCTGGAGGAAATCACGCCCCGGCGGCGGCAAACTACCGTCCACACGTACGAAAACGCCCTGATCCACCACATCACCCCGTTTTTCGGGAACATGGCCATCGGGGACATCACGGAGAAGAACTACATCATCTGGCAGAACGAGCTCCTGCAGAAAGGGTTTTCGGACATCTACACGCACAAGATAGATACTGTTTTCCGAACCGTGTACAAGTTCGGGGCGAAGCGTTGCGGCGTTCGCGAGAATCCACTGGAAGGGGTGGAGAAGGTGGGCAAGGGAAACGTGCATTCGCTCAACTTCTGGACGCTGAAAGAATACAATACGTTCATCCAATACATTGAAAGCCCAGTCATACACGCGGCGTTCGATTTGCTCTATTATTGCGGCCTTCGTATCGGGGAGTTGCTCGCCCTCACCGCTGGCGATGTCAATTTACCGGGCAAGACCCTTTCAATTAACAAGTCCCTGCAACGGGTCAGGCGGCAAGACGTCATCACGCCGCCAAAGACGGAAAAGGGCGTTCGTGAAATATCGTTACCAGATTTTCTTTGCAAAGAACTTGATGAATACATGAAAATGTTGTATGATTGTAACGGCCAGACACGGCTGTTTGAAATTTCGAAAAACTCCTTGTACTATCCGATGAAGAAATATTCGGGGATGGCCGGACTGAAGAAAATTCGCGTCCACGACCTCAGGCACTCGCACGTCGCGTTGCTGATTGAACAAGGCGTTCCCCCTCTGGTCATCGCCGAACGGCTTGGCCACGAAGACGTAAAAGTGACGCTTGGAACATACGGGCATCTGTACCCGAACAAGCAACGCGAAGTGGCCGACCTCCTGGACCGTATAAGTATTTAAGTATCATTCCAGTATCAAGGCGGTTTTTAAAAGGACTACAAGCGGCGTGTTTAAGCCAAATTCAAACCGTGTGTTCGAGACCTTCCACACGTAAAACAAAACTAAAGGAGAACAAAAAAATGAAAAAGAACAACACATTCACCGTGCAGTTCATCGCGCAGTCCGCGATGATTGCTGCCATCTACGTGGTGCTGACGCTTCTGTTCGCGCCATTTTCCTACGGGGAGGTACAAGTCCGCTTGTCCGAAGCCCTCACCATTTTGCCGCTGTTTACCCCGGCCGCCATCCCAGGACTTTTTATCGGATGCTTACTTAGCAACATCCTCGGCGGATGCATCGTGCCGGACATCGTCTTCGGGAGCATTGCCACGCTAATCGGCGCGCTCGGCACCTACCTTTTGAGCAACCGAAGCTCCAGATACTACGTAAATCAGCTTCTGGCTCCCTTGCCGCCAATTGCCGCCAATGCCTTGATTGTACCATTCGTATTAAAATACGGCTATCAAGTGCCGTTTTCCATTCCCTTCCTCATGCTGAGCGTGGGAATCGGCGAAATCATTTCCTGCGGCATCCTCGGCACGGTGATTCGCCTCGCCCTGGAAAAATATAAGAACGTGCTGTTTAAGCCCGCTTAAGCGTCAGCAAAGGGGACTGCAAAAAATTGACAGTCCCCTTTCTGCGTCAACATATAAGGCGTGTTTTGCCCTCGTATTCAAGAACGCCACCGGCGTTCTTGCGGCCGATGAAATCCACCACTCACTTCACGAATCCGATAAACGTGTTTCCACCGGCGGCCACCATCCGCTCCATCTCGTCGCGCACCACCGTGCGCTCCACGCCGCTGTCCGGGTCGACATACGTCGCCGTCTCCACATTATACCCCGTCAGCAAAATCGCATGCTGCGTAT